>JBEKGV010000358.1:0-5316 GCA_050012615.1 Acetobacteraceae bacterium
AAACAAAACCTCGCCGCGCCGAGGTATTGAACCAGTCGCTCCAGTCATGCGGTGAAAATCCGGCTTCATGGAGATGATACTCCAGATTGAAAGTCATGCGATTCTCGGTCGCATAGGATAACCCCACGGACAGGTCGTTCATGAACCGCGCGGCAGCATCGTTCGGCAACAGCGTAGTGACCGAGGCCGGCAGCGTTCCGGTCATCTCGCCATAATGAAACGCATCGGCGATCAGATCCGATCGCCAGCCGCCCGACCATTCCAGATATGCCACGGTGTCCCGGCTGACCGGCGTGGTCAAATTCGTGCCGAACTGCGTTCGATCGCCGGCGTGATAATACAACAGCTCGGGATTGAACCGGTCCGCGAGGTTCAGACTGGTTTTCAAAAGCAAGCGATCCTCGGCGTTTGTCCGATCCAGACCGGGATCGAAGTTCTGCTCGTCGCGGATGTTGTAAATCGCCGTCGGAGTCGTCACTTTGGGCGCATACGCGAACGTAACGGAACCGAACCGCCACAGCGTCTGTCCGGTCAGCATAAGAGTCCCGAGCCGGTCTTCGCGCAGCACTGATGGATCGGCAGTCAACGGTTCGATGACGGTTCGCGGGCGAAAAAAATCGGTCGGGTTGAAACCCAGTGCGACGCCGTTGCGTATGTTGACGCGTCCCAGTTCGAGCCACACTGTCTCAGTCGGCTGCCACTCCACGTACAGCTCCCGCAAATCGTTGCGCACATTCTCGTGGCTGGGAAACGGGATGCTGTTGGACGCCCGAAAATTCAAACGGCCGCTGTAGTTCAATCGCCATTCGTCGCCGAGGCTCCACTCGTCCCTCGTGTCAAGAAACAGCCAGTTCTCCCATGTCGGGGGGGCGGGCGACGGGAACGGCACGGCGAGACCCGTCCTCGTGCCCGATAATTGCAGTGCGTCGCTCAGGTAGTTGACGTTTTTCAACGCGGTGGCGGATTGATCCGGTACCGGTTCAGTCGGCGTCTGCGCCGGAATGCGGTCCAAATCGGTATCCTCGCTGGCGCTCAGGGCCGGCGTGGCGGCGGCCAGCCCCAATAGCAGTAGCGCGGTGATCCGTCGCATCACTCCGGCCGCAGCCTGGGCAGATAATCGCGCTGATACCAGAAGTCCGGGATGGCCTGGAACGTGGGATTGTCGAATTGAACCGTCGTGACCAGCGTCGCATCCACGGCGTCGATGATGACGGCCGCGGCAGGCCTGACCGCTCCAAGCCGTTGCGTGAAGCCGCGGTAGTAAAGCACCTTCAATACCCGGCCGCTGTCGGAATAAAATTTGGATTTGATTGGCCAGAACGTCCCGTGCTCCACCCAATATTCCGCCCGGCTGTAAACCGCCGTCGGCGTCGCGGCGCGCAAATCGAGATGCCAGCAATTTCGCGTCTGGTGCTCGGCGTCGGTGATCGTATCGTCACCAAGCAATGTGCCGGTGTAATCGACCGCGAAATTGATCGTCAGCACATCGCCGATCGCCGCCTGCCCCACGAGCCGCTGCTGCGTGGATATCCGCACGCTCGATTTCGCCGCGGGGTCGTAGAACCACAGGTTTTGCCCATCCAGCAGCGCCATCTTTCCCGCATCGCGCGGCGGATCGACATAGCGCACCAGATTGCGAAACTGCCCGGTCGCCTTATCCTCCTTGGAGTAAACCGTGAGGATGGTCCGGTCCCCCGCCTTACCCCGCACATATTCCGTCAGCGATGTCGTGGTTCGAAACGGTTCCCCCGGATTCCTCACCCGATCCGCACCGGCGATGATATCGTGCGCGCTTTGCGCCCACGCCGCGCCATTAAAGGCCACGAGCGTGACAGCCAGGATCAGGAAGCAACGCATTGCGTTCTTAAACATGGCGCAGCGCATCCACGATCCGGCTCCTTGCCGCTCGATTGGCCGGCGGCAACGTCGCCAATGTCGCCACCAGCACCAGCCCGAGCCACGTGCCGAGCAACAAGGCCGGACGCGTGGGCCATGCGAGCAAAAACGGCACCGGGTCCGTATTTCCAGGCGGAGTCCACTGCCATCCGCTCTGATCGATCGCCGCGATCGCGGCGAAGGCCAGTGCAACGCCCAGTGAAGCACCGAGGGCACCGAGAATGGCGCCTTCGGTGAGGAAGAGGCGGCGGATGCTGCCTCGGCGCACGCCCATGGCGCGGACAGTGCCGATCTCCGCGGTACGCTCCAGCACGTTCATCGTCATGGTGTTCACCACCGCGAACAACACGATGATCACCATGATCAGGGTCAGAAACACGAAGATCAGACTGAACAAACTGATCACCTGCACGAAGAACGGGTTCAGTTCCTTGTAGTCGCGCACTTCCAACGGCAGATGACGCTCGGCGATCAATGCGAGCAGCCGGGCGCGAGCCGCCGGAACATCGGCGGTATGATGCAGTTGCAATACGATCCCGGTGACCTTGTGCTCGCCCCGGCCGTAAACCAATTGCTGCGCCAGGGCCAAAGGCATCGCGACATAATTGTCGTCGAGTTCCTTCACGGTTTGCGTATCGACACCCGCGACCTCAAGACTCACGATATTTGGCGCGCCGTTGGCGGTCGCGGACAGTAAATCTATCCGCGGTGCCGAGCCTGAAGCTGGCCGGTCCCCTTGTTCGTCGTGCGCAAGATCCGCCAGCGCCGGATCGAGCGTCGCCGTCCTCCCGGTTTCCTCGGGTCTGGGCTCGGGAGCCGGGCAGTCGGGCACGTGAAGCGGTTCGCACAAACCCAGCATCCGAGCCACTCCGCGGCCGATCACCCCGCGCTGCGCATCGGGATCGTTCAGCCGGTTATCCGGAACGTACGGCCGGCCGGCGCCATGTTCGTCCCATTGCCGCATCCGTTCCTGATTGACACCGACGAGACCAACGCCAAAGAAAGTCTTCGACGCGCTGGTGTCGCCGGAGAAATTTCCGGCGATCCCCACGACCGCCTGGGTCGGGGTGATCACATTGATCATGGCTTTCAATACGGGATCGTTCTGGAAGTCCCGCATCACCGCCGTATAATCGTCGATCCCGTAAGCAGCCGGATTGCCGGGCCCAAACAGAAAGTAACCAGTCCGATAGACCGCGAGATGACCGCCCCTCTGCACGAGCCCGGTCTCCAAACCCGAAAAAATATAGTTCGTGAACGATCCGAACAGCAGCAGCGCCAGAGCGCCCATGGCCACCAGTGAGGCCGTCATGACCGACCGGCGGCGATTGCGGGAGATATTGCGTATGGCCAGACGAAACAGCATTACACCAGCATCCCGTCGCGAATTGAAAATGTCTGGTCGGCCTCCGCCATCAACCGCGGGTCATGCGTGCTGAATATGAAGCTGGTGTGAAACGCCTCCTGCATCCGCCGCATCAGCGCGATGATCGCGGTGCCGGTCACGCTGTCCAAATTCGCCGTTGGCTCATCCGCCAGCACCAGTGCCGGTTCCTTGACCAGTGCCCGAGCGATCGCCACCCGCTGCTTTTGTCCCCCCGATAATTCGTTCGGCCGTTGTTTGGCCTGCGATTCGAGTCCGACCGCTTCCAGCATGGTCAGCGTTCGCCGCCGCCGTTCCGCGGCCGCCACGTTCAGCAGCAGCAACGGATACTCGACGTTTTCGAACGCCGACAGCACCGGGATCAGATTGAACGACTGAAACACATAACCGATGGTCCGCGCGCGGAAATCGGCGAGCGCGTTATCCGAGAGGCGAAGTACATCCTCGCCGCGGATTTCCACCCGGCCGCTGTCCGGCACATCGATGCACCCGATCATATTCAGCAGCGTCGTCTTGCCGCTGCCGGACGGCCCCACGATGACGCTGAACACCCTGGGCCTGATCTCCAGGCTGATATCCCGGACCGCGGGGATCGAGATCGAGCCGGCACGATACACCCGGGCGATATGGTCCAGCCGGACGACAGGAGTTGTGGTCGACTCACTCATCAGTTGCTATATCCTCCGGTACTGAACGGTACCGCCGTCGCCACGCTTACGGTACCGATTGGTACCACGTCAAGGGGTTTTATGTCCGACGCCACACCTTCCACCCGCGACAGGATCCTTGAGGCGGCGTTCGACGCCTTCATGCGCTTCGGCTACAGCGGGGCCAGCACAGCCCAGATCGCGCGCCTCGCTCGGGTGTCGAAGCGCGACCTTTACGCGCATTTCGGCAGCAAGCAGGCGATGCTGGCGGCTTGTGTATCCGAGCGGGCGGGGCGCATGCGGCAACCGCTCAGCTTGCCGACGCCAACCGACAGGAAGGGCCTGCACGAGACCCTGATCCAGTTCGGCACGGCGGTCGTGCGCGAATTGGGCCGGCCTGAAGTCCTGGCGACCTATCGACTCGCGATCGCCGAGGCTGAATATGCCCCTGACGTCGCCATCACCCTCGACCGGCTTGGGAGGGCGACGACGGCCGAGGCGTTGATCGCCCTGCTTTCCGCCGCGCGAGAGCGGGGTCTGCTTAGCGGCGGCGAGGCGGCGGACATGGCCGGATTGTTCACGTCCATGCTCACCAGGGACGGCATCCTGGTTCGCATGCTGATGCGCGTGGCCGAGCCGCCGACCGAGGCGGAAGCACGCCAGCGGGCCGAGGCCGCGGCCGCCTGTCTGTTCCGGACCTATGGTGCGACCGGCCAGGCGTCGGCGGTTGACGGCCCCGGCTGAGGGGGTCTATTCCCGCCGCCTTCCGGATCGATGGCGGCGTAGCTCAGCGGTAGAGCAGGGGAATCATAATCCCTTGGTCGGTGGTTCAAATCCGCCCGCCGCTACCATCCCGGGCCATCTCACAGCATTCCAAATCAACCTGAGAAACCGCAGAATTCTGCGGTTTTTTGTTGATCCCTCGCAGCATTTTCGTTCCGGGTTGTGTCCGAGCATCCCCGGCTGTCCGGGGCTTGCTGAAGCCCCGTTGAAGCCCCGCTGAAAGCCCCGGAGGGAAGCATGCCCGTTCGATTGACCGAAACCGCCATCGCCAGGGCGGCCCGCGATGTGGCCGAGTCCGGCGCACGCCGGGACCTGGCCGATGCCGGCTGTCCGGGGCTGCGGCTGCGGCTAACGCCGTCGGGCGGCAAATCGTGGGCGCTGGCATGCCGGGACCGGCTCGGCGGAATGCGCCGCTTTCCGCTCGGGAAATTCCCAGCCATGGGCCTGAGTGAGGCCCGAAACGAAGCCCGCGCGATGTACGCCAGGGTAAGGACGGGAGCCGACCCAGTGGCGGATAGACGCCGGGATCGCGCCATCGGGAAGGACGCCAAAGCTGGCATCGGGACACTGGCGGCGGTGCTGGATATTTACGAAGCGCATAAGGGG
>JBEKGV010000359.1:0-7880 GCA_050012615.1 Acetobacteraceae bacterium
GGTCAGGGCCGGACCGAACAATCGCCTGACATGCCAGTCCGTCATCTTCCCGGCGCCGATGCGTTCGTAAAATTTGATCGAGGGTTCGTTCCAGTTCAGCACCCGCCATTCGATGACGTTGTAATTCCGCTCGATCGCGATCTGGGCCAGATGCTGCAGCAAGGCAAGACCGATGCCGTTGCCGCGCTGGTCCGGTTCGACGAACAGGTCTTCCAGAAACAGACCCACCTGTCCTTTGAACGTGTTGACCGTACGATGATAAAGCGCGATGCCGACAGGCGCGCGGCCGGGAATTTCAGCCAGCGTCGCCTCGGCCACATGATCCGGCGTGAACATCATCGCGTCGAATTCGGCCTCGCCGGCGGTGAATTCGTGTGCCAGGCGCTCATATTCGGCGAGGCCGCGCACGAGCCGCACAATATCCGGTAGATCAGCGCGGATCGCCTGACGCAACGCGTAAGTCACAGCATCAGGCTCAACGGGTCCTCGACGATCGTCTTGAACTCGCGCAGCCAGCGGGCGCCCAGTGCGCCATCGACGCAACGGTGGTCGACGCTGAGGGTGCAGGTCATGACGGTGGCGATGGCCAGCGCGTCGTTCTTCACAACCGGCCGTTTCGCTCCCGTGGCGACAGCGAGGATCGCGGCCTGCGGCGGATTGATGATGGCGGAAAACTCAGTCACCCCGAACATGCCCATGTTCGATATCGAGAACCCGCCGCCCTGAAACTCCTCTGGCTTTAACTTTCCGGCACGAGCGCGCGTCGCGAGATCGCGCATTTCCCGGCTGATGGTCAGCAGTCCCTTTTGATCCGCGCGGCGAACGATCGGGGTGATCAGCCCGTCCGGAATGGCGACTGCGACGCTGATATCGACATCGTCGTAAAACACCATGCCGTCATCGGTCCAACTGGCGTTGACCTCGGGGATGCGGCGCAGGGTCGCCCCGGCGGCGCGAATCACCAGATCGTTAATCGTAATGAAATACGACCCGGGTTGGTCGCGCGCCGGGGACTTCGCGTTCAACTGATTTTGCAGGGCGATCAGTGCGTCGATCTCGATATCCATCGAGACGTAGAAGTGCGGAATGGACGACTTCGCTTCGGTCAGACGGCGAGCGATGACTTTCCGCATCGAACTGTGCGGCACGAGCTTGTGTGGCGCACTGATCGTCGCGGCGGGTACCGGTGCGCGCGCGGCCGGCATCGGCGTGGGGACCGAGGCCGAAGCGGCTGCCCCGCTCGGCGCACCTTTTTGAGCCGCCTCGATGTCCGCTCGCACAATGCGTCCGTTCGGGCCGCTGCCTCTCAACGTCGACAGATCGATGCCCGCCTGAGACGCCATTCGGCGCGCGAGCGGAGACGCGAAAATCCTTTCGCCATCTACCGCATGCCCGTTCGGAGCCGCCGCTTTCGTGACCGGTGCGGGTGCCGCGGCAGGTACCGGGGTCGCGGCAGGTGTGGATGATGGGGCAGGCGTTACGGATTTCGCGGCGGGAGCGGGGGTGGGCGCCGCGGCACTAGGCACCGCCTCTCCCGCATCGACCAACACAGCGATCGGTGCGTTGACTTTCACGCCCTCGGTACCGTCCTGCACCAAAATGCGGCCGAGCACGCCTTCATCGACGGCCTCTACCTCCATCGTCGCTTTGTCCGTTTCGATTTCGGCGATCACGTCGCCCGCCTTGATCGTTTCGCCTTCCTTTTTCAGCCAGCGCGCCAGCGTGCCCTCGGTCATGGTCGGACTAAGAGCCGGCATCAGGATATTGGTGGCCACGATGCGTGCTCCCCGTTCAGATCATTTTCTTCACAGCGTCCACAACCCAGTCAGGTTGCGGCAGCGCGAGTTTTTCCAGATTGACCGCGTAGGGCAGCGGCACGTCCGCTCCATGCACCCTGACGGGCGGCGCATCGAGCCAGTCGAACGCGTTTTCAATCACCCGCATCACCACCTCGGCGCCAATACCAGCGGACGGCCAGCCTTCCTCCACCGTCACCAGACGGTTGGTCTTCTTCACGCTTTCAACAATGGTCTCCGTATCCAGAGGGCGCAGCGAGCGGAGATTGATGACCTCCGCCTCGATGCCTTCCGCGGCGAGAGCCTCAGCGGCTTTCAACGCCACGCCGACCATGATGCTGAATGCGACGATGGTGACGTGGGAGCCGGCTCGTTCCACCTTCGCCTTGCCGATCGGCACCACGAATTCCGGATCAGTCGGACAGTCGAAAGTCTGGCCATAAAGAATTTCATTTTCCAGCACGATCACCGGATTGGGATCGCGGATCGCCGAGCGTAACAATCCCTTGGCATCCGCCGACGACCACGGCGACACGACCTTCAACCCGGGAACATGTGCGTACCAACTCGCATAGCATTGCGAGTGCTGCGCGCCGACCCGCGCCGCCGCGCCGTTGGGACCGCGAAACACGATCGGACAACCCATCTGACCGCCCGACATATAAAGCGTCTTGGCGGCCGAGTTGATGATCTGGTCCATCGCCTGCATGGCGAAATTGAAGGTCATGAACTCGACGATGGGCCGCAGTCCGTTCAACGCCGCGCCGACCGAGAGGCCGGTGAAGCCGTGCTCGGTGATCGGCGTGTCGATCACTCGTTTCGGACCGAATTCGTCAAGCAACCCCTGGCTGATCTTGTACGCACCCTGGTATTGCGCGACGCCGCCGACGCCGCCGGCCTCGTAACGAGCTCCGGAGCGGGGGCCGCTTTGGGTGTGGGAGGCGATGGGGCCATGGCCACCGTCTCGCCGTTCATCGAAAGGACCGCGATCGGCGTGTTGACCGCCACGCCTTCGGTGCCCTCGTCGACCAGGATCTGGGCCAGTTTGCCCTCGTCGACCGCTTCGACCTCCATGGTCGCTTTGTCGGTTTCAATCTCCGCGATCACGTCGCCGGCCCGCACGTCGTCGCCGACATGTTTCAGCCAACGCGAGAGTTTGCCTTCCGTCATCGTGGGGCTGAGCGCCGGCATCAGAATCTCGGTTGCCATCGTTCAGCCCTCCACCAGGACATCGGTCCAAAGCTCGGCCGGATCAGGTTCGGGGCTGGCCTGGGCGAAATCGGTCGCATCCTGGATGATCGCCTTGACCTCGTCGTCGATCGACTTGAACTCCTTATCCTCCAGTCCCACAGCTTCCAGGCGATGGCGTGCGTTCTCAATGCAATCGTGTTGAGTGCGCATCATCTGCACTTCCTCTCGGGTGCGATAGCGCGCCGGATCGGACATGGAATGTCCCCGGTAGCGATAGGTTTTCGCCTCCAGCAGGTACGGACCTTTGCCGGCGCGACACGCGGCCACCGCCACCTCGGCCGCCGCCTTCACCGCCAACACATCCATGCCATCCACCTGAGTGCCGGGAATGCTCCAGGGAACGCCGTTCTTCGACAAATCGTGCGATGCGGATGCTCGCTCCACGCTCGTTCCCATGCCGTATTTGTTGTTTTCGATGACGAACACGACCGGCAGCTTCATCAGCGCGGCGAGGTTGAAGCTTTCAAAGACCTGGCCCTGGTTGGAGGCGCCCTCACCGAAATAGGTCACGCAGACCCGGTCATTCCCCCGATACCAGTTCGAGAACGCCAGGCCTGTCCCCAGCGATACCTGAGCCCCGACAATGCCGTGACCGCCGAAGAAATTCCGCTCCTTGCTGAACATGTGCATGGAGCCGCCCTTGCCGTGCGAGTAGCCGCCGGCGCGTCCGGTCAACTCCGCCATCACCCCGCGCGGCTCCATCCCCACCGCGAGCATATGGCCGTGGTCGCGGTAGGAGGTAATGACTTCGTCGCCGTCGCTCAGGGCCATTTGCATGCCCGTGACGACGGCTTCCTGGCCAATGTACAAATGGCAGAAGCCGCCAATGAGGCCCATGCCGTAAAGCTGGCCCGCTTTTTCCTCGAACCTTCGGATCAGCAGCATCGTTCGGTAGGCAGTCAGCAACAGGCCGCGGTCCACGTCGGCCCCATTGCCCTTCGCGGATGCTTTCCCTTGTGGTTTTCCGGAGGCTTTCCCCCGTTTCCTGCTTTCGGCCACTTGCGCCATTTTTGTAATCCCTGGAGCGTTTCCACGAACGTCGTCATTCAATCTAGAGCGCCAGAGCGGTTCGCAGCAAGCGCCGAAACCAAGAACTTCCTGATGGCGCAACGCAATAATGACAATTAACCAAATTGCGGTTAATTGTCTGTCATGCTGTAGATGGACGCAAATCTGATACTGGTCGGGTTACAGGCAGCCCAGACTGTACGCAATATCATGTCGTCCCGACGGGGTATTTCGCAGTGTCGTTACACGCAAAGGTTTCAGCATCCTGTCGCGACGATAACCTCAAATCCGTGCTGTGCAAGACCGCCTTCTTAAGCTCGCAGCTCATCTCGGTTGCTTAAACATTCGCCGAGGCCGGGTTTCGCGGTGAGCCACGCTACTCCCAGAAGGGGTCTCCGCGGCGGAACCTCGCCCAGGCGTCGGCGATCTTTGGCCGGGCACGGGCGCGGCGGGCTGAGGTGAAGCCGAGCACCAGGCCGGCAGCGTAGCCCGGATTGCCGCTCAGGTCTCGCAGCAGCGCCTCGGCCACCGTGGTATCGTTGAACAGACCAAGACGCTCCTGCAGCGCCGCAAGACGGCGAATGAAACGCACGGCAGGCTTCTCCGGGAACAAAGGCGCGAAAAATTCGGCGGCGTAACGGAGCCGTTTGGCCTTCAACCGCACGCCGTGCAGACCGGGATCGTCGAGGTCATCCAGCGCCTTACCGGCATGGCTCAGCTTCTTCCAACGTGTTTGAAGGACGCCCGCGGCAAAGTCGATCAAAGGCGGCGCGACGTCGGAACTCGGCGGTTCGGCCGCGCTCAAACACGCGAGTTCGAGGCTTAGCAGGCGAAATTCCGGGCCGGTGAGGTAGGCGGCGAGAGCGGCCCGCGCCGCGTTGCGTCGTCGTCCGGCGGATCGGAGCAGGGGTCGCAGGCCATGTTGCTCCGGGAGCGCTGCCTCCACTGGGGGCACCGTCTCCGTCATGAAGACGTCCCAATCTCGCGCTGTTCCAAGCATCTGGCCGAGCCGCTTCAGGCCGTCGGCCACAGGGGCGCGGGATGGGCCGTCAGGGGCCGGGGGAAACAACGACAAGGCCGAGCGGGCGCGGCGCACTGCCACACGCATATGGTGCACATTTTCGGGACCGGAGGCGGTGTCGGCGGCGAGCGGCGCCAAATTCAGAATGACGTCGCTCAAATGTCCCATGATGTGGTTGAAGGCCGCTGGGACGGTCATGCCTTCGGGTGGCAACACGGGCGCGCCGCTCCGCCGCGGTCTTGGTTTGATGCCGTCCGCCAGCTGCAATGCTTCCGTTGCGAGGCTTTGTTCCGGCACACCAATGGACAGCGTTTCCGCCAGCGACACCACCAAAGTCCGAACAATCGCGCAGGAACCTCCGATTATTAGCCGTGTCGCCGGACGCTCGGCCGCCACGGCTCGAAGATTGCCGTCCAACAGGGTCATCGAGATGGGCTCGTCATCGATCGTCAGCGGAAAAACGGAGCGTTTGCCTTCGAACGCCGCCACCGGGGTTGTGGCTTCCGGCAGTACTGGGCTTAACGCTCGCGGCTCGTTAACCTCCTCGATCAGGCGATGATCGGTCGCGGGCGGCCAAGGCTCGGTGTTGATCGGGCGGTGCCGCTCGAGCCGCCAGGTGCCGCGCTCCTCAGCCAGTGCGAGACCATGTGAGGCCAGAGCGCGGTCGTGCGAATCATGCCAGACGATCCGCACGCCCGTTCCGCGTGCTCGTCCGGTCCGAGCGGTTTTGACGACGGGCAGCCGTTGCAGCTTCGCGGCCTCGTCAGGCGCGAGCAGAAGCGTGAGCTCCATTACCCCTGTTCCGCCGCTTCCAGCATCCGCGGTGTCAGGAAGCGCATCAGCCGCGGACTCCCCGCCTTGAGCCTGGACCAAGGGCCGGTGACCGAGAATTCGGCCAGCGCGCCGGTTGGAAATCCTTCATTGATGCGACGAACCAGGCTGTCGGCGGAGACGCGCGGATCGGTCAGTGCGACAGCAAGCTCGTGCATTCCGGGGTTGTGTCCGATCAATAGTACGGTTCGGACCGTTTCGGTAACGGCTTGCAGCGTGCCGAGCAGTCGTGCTTCGCCGGCGAGGTAGAGATCGTCCAGTGGCTCAATCAGCGGCGTGTCGTCCCATGGTTCCAGCGCGCTCATCGTCTCCAACGTGCGTTTGGCGGAAGAGACGAGAATGAGGTCCGGGGCCAGCCCGAGGTCCCGCATGGCTCGGCGCATCGCGGTCGCGCTCCGCCGGCCGCGCGCGTTCAGCGGGCGATCCCGATCCGGCATGGCGGCGGTGTCCCACGACGATTTCGCGTGCCGCAGAAGCAGAAGCTGGTGCATAGTCGGCCATCTTGCCACGCCGCGGCAGTTTTGTCTCGGGGCGGTCTGCCGGATGATTAGAGAGTGTTCGCGCCCAGCTGGCAGGAGGCATGGCATAATGTCGCGCCTCGGACGATAGCGGGAGAAAACCCATCCAATCTCCGCCCCCGCCTTGCTTCGGATCAGGAAATCGTCCTGTGTATGGGGCCGGGACCACCAGATGCAGGAGGGATTGCCATGGCGTCCAATAAGCCCACCGTCCTCGACCGTCCGCTGCGCGGGCGGATTTACGACAGCATCATCGAAACGATTGGCAACACGCCGCTCGTGCGGATACCGAACATCACCGCCGAGGATGGCATAAAGGCTGATATTTGCCTGAAGCTGGAATTCTTCAACCCGATCGCCAGCGTCAAGGACCGTATCGGCGTCAACATGATCCTGGCGATGGAGGAAGACGGCCGACTGAAACCCGGCGGCACGATCATCGAACCAACCTCGGGCAATACCGGCATTGGGCTCGCCTTCGTCGCAGCGGCACGGGGGTACCGGCTGATCCTGACGATGCCGGACTCGATGTCGATCGAGCGGCGGAAGATGCTGGCCTATCTGGGTGCCGAAGTGGTGCTGACGCCGCGGGCGGAGGGCGTGCGAGGCGCTATCGCCAAAGCCAAGGAACTGCAGGCTGCCAATCCAGGTTCCATCATAGCCGGCCAGTTCGAAAATCCAGCCAATCCGGATATCCATCGGCGCACGACGGCCGAAGAAATCTGGTTCGACACAGACGGAAAGGTGGACGCGATCGTATCCGGGATCGGGACCGGTGGCACCTTGACGGGTTGCGCTCAGGCTCTGAAGCCAAGGCGGCCCGGGTTGAAGATGATCGCCGTGGAGCCGGCCGCGAGCCCGGTCCTGTCGGGCGGCAAGCCCGCGCCTCAGCCGATCCAGGGCATTGGCGCTGGGTTCATACCGGACATCCTGGACGTCAAGGCGATCGATGAGATCATCACCGTCGAGAATGAGGAAGCCTTCTCGAACGCGCGGCGTCTGGCGAGGGCGGAAGGAATCCCGGCCGGCATCTCCTCGGGCGCGGCGCTGGCGGCGACGTTGAAGCTGGCGGCACGGCCGGAGATGGCGGGCAAGCTGATCGTGACGATCATTCCGTCGTTCGCGGAGCGGTATATCACGACGCCGTTGTTCGAGGGGATCGGGGACTGACCGCGGTCGGCGAATACATCTTGGAGGCGTGTTGTGGGACCGATGATATGGCGTCCCACTCCGCTGCCGTGCGCGAGGCCGTCGCACCCGCACCGTCGACCCGTCTTACCGTCACGCGCCACATTCATGCCAAGTCTGGGCTGGACCTCATCGGCGCTAAATTAAGGAGCGCGTGCCCCCATTCATGCGTCATGGCCGTCCCCCGACTTGATCGGGGGAACGCCCAGGCCCAAGGGTGGGGGCACGCGCGCCAGAATTTTGCGGCGCGGTAGACCAGACCAGACT
>JBEKGV010000360.1:0-5306 GCA_050012615.1 Acetobacteraceae bacterium
TGACAGGCACCCAACAGCGGTGACGCCGCGAGCAGTGCGCGAAGCATAAGTGCGATCGATAGATTTTTGTGCGTGATCGTGGTCCTTGTTTGTGCGTGATTTCTGATCGGCTGGAACCCGTGCCGGACCTCGATCAAGGCCCACCCCGGCCCCATTAACGAGTCTTTAAGACCCATCTCGTCTTCGTGGCAGCGTCGGATTCTACTTACATGACGTCCCGAACGCCCCGATCTCCGGGCTGAGTTTGGGCGGCCTAACAGTCCGGCCAGGTTCGGAATCTACTTATTCGACCGAATTGACATCGACCCGCCGAAGGGAACGTGCCAACATGCGCGTTCGATCAGGGGCCAATGCTCCATGGATTCGATCACAATGTCCGAAATCGCGATGCCTGGCGGAAGGATGGCCAAGAAGCGGTCCGCCGCTCACCCCGCCGATGCACGCGTCGCGTCGAAGCAGGCGGGCGAACAGGAGTTGATCGCGTCGCTGGAGCAGCAGCGGACCGAAGTGGACGAGTTGCGAAGTGTGCTTTACAGCACCGATGTCCCCATGATCTTACTCGACACCAACCTCAATATTCGGTTTTTCACACCCGCCACCAAGGCGGTATTCAACGTCATTCCGGGAGATATCGGCAGGCCGCTCGCCGATCTTAGCGCGCGCGCCGTCGACGAAGCGCTTTTCGTTGATGCGAAGGCGGTGCTTCGAACGCTGACGCCGCGCGAACGAGAGGTCGAAGCCCTCGGCGGAGCATTGTACATAAGGCGTATTCTGCCATACCGCACGCAAGATAACCGTGTCGAGGGCGTGGTCATCACCTTCGCCGACATCACCATGCGGACCCGCGCATCGGATGCTCTGGGCGTCGCGAAACGTCAGGCCGAGCAGGCGAACATCGCGAAAACCCGGTTTCTCGCCGCCGCCAGTCATGATCTCCGGCAGCCGCTGCAAACCCTCAGCCTGGTGCAGGGTATGCTGGCCAGGAAGATCAAGGAAAACAAGACAGCCGAAGCCCTGGCGCTGGTCGGCCGGCTTGACGACATGTCGGATGCGATGACCGGCATGCTGGACACTCTGCTCGACATCAATCAGATCGAAGCAGGAACGGTCCGTGCCGAAACCGTGACATTTCCAGTAAATGATCTACTCCACCGGCTACATAACGATTTTGCTTATCACGCGACCGAACAGAATGTCGCGCTTCATGTCGTTCCATGTAGTCTGCTGGTGCGAAGCGATCCACGCCTGCTAGAGCACATGGTCCGCAACCTGCTGTCGAACGCCATGAAATACACCAATGAGGGCACCGTGCTTCTCGGCTGCCGCCGCCACGCGGGTTCGGTCAGTATCGAGGTCTGGGACACCGGCATCGGTATTCCGGCCAAGGAATTCGAAGCGATCTTCGAGGAGTATCATCAGATCGGCAATGACGCGCGCGAGCGGAGC
Organism: Acetobacteraceae bacterium; assembly: GCA_050012615.1. GTDB lineage: Bacteria > Pseudomonadota > Alphaproteobacteria > Acetobacterales > Acetobacteraceae > Rhodopila. The sequence continues at coordinate 1,447 of JBEKGV010000360.1, forward strand.
CGCGGCCTGGGTCTCGGTCTTCCGATCGTTCGACGCCTCGGAAATCTGTTGGGCCATCATGTGCGCGTGCGCTCGCGACTGGGCAAAGGCTCGGTGTTCAGCATCGACGTCGCGCGGCCAACCGACGGCGCCACCTCCACGCCCCGAGATGCCGATCACCGAACCGAGAAACCCGCCACCGCCGATCAGCCGCGCGGCAGCGCGATCCTGGTGGTCGAGGACGACCTCGAATTATGCGAGTTGCTCGCGCAGGTTCTCACCGAGGACGGCTACCGCGTGGCCACCGCCCATGATGGCGTCGCGGCTATCAACATGGTGGCGCGAGGCACGTTCCGGCCCGATCTTGTTCTCGCGGACTACAATTTGCCGAAAGGGATGAATGGAACCGAGCTGACCACCAGGTTACGCGAAGGTCTCGGCGGCGATGTCCCGATCGTCATTCTCACCGGCGATATTTCCACCAGTACTTTGCGAGAGATCGCGCTGCGAGGTTACGTGCAGCTCAACAAGCCGGTGACCCCGGCGGAACTGATCGAGGTCATTCGACGCCTCCTGACGTCCCGTAGCAAGCTTGATGCTTCCGTGACCAAGACTTCTGGGCCATCGACCATTTACGTTGTCGACGATGACGACAATGTGCGAGCGGCGCTTCGCGGGGCACTCGAAGACGATGGCCGGACAGTCCAGGACTACGCGAACTGCGAAGCGTTTCTTGAGGCTTATCGCCCCAACGGTCTCGCATGTTTGCTGGTTGACGCTTATTTGCCCGGCATGAGCGGTCTTGACCTGTTACAGAGATTAAACGACTCGGGCGATCGGCTGGCCGCCATCATGATCACCGGAAATGGCGAAGTGTCGATGGCGGTTCAGGCGATGAAGGCCGGCGCTTCCGACTTCATCGAAAAGCCAATTGGGCACGAGGAATTGCTTGCCTGCGTGGACCGCGCCCTGGAGCAGGGGCGGGATGCGAGCAAAAAGACGGCCTGGAAGGAGGACGCCTCGAACCAGGTCGCCGGCCTTACCCTACGCCAGCGCCAGATCATGGAAATGGTCCTTTCCGGACACCCCAGCAAAAACATCGCCGCCGATCTCGGCATCAGCCAGCGCACGGTCGAGAATCATCGAGCTGCCATCATGAAGAAGACGGGCTCCAGGTCGCTGCCGGCACTGGCTCGCCTCGCGATGGCCGCGGGAGACGGCCTCGCCATTCGACCCGCGCACGGTTGACCTCCCGCCGCTTTCGGCGGCGAAGCTAAGTAGTTTCCGAGGCTTTCACACGGCCCGTCAAACAATTACTTAAGTAACGCGATTTAAATTTAACTCGCGACGTGACGCGGCCGGTCCCGGCGCTCGCTCGAGCACCCGGATCGCGAAGGAGACTCAAATGAAAAAGACATTGTTAACATGGCTTCTGCTCTCACTTACTCTGACCGGCTGCATTGTCGAGCCCGCTGGTGGCTTTCGGGATGGAGATCGCGGCGAATATCATTCCGACCGGGGCTTCAATGGCGGTTGGGGCCGGTAACGGCGCTGAAAGCTTGTGAGTAGTTTCCGACCCTGCCGCGTTTACATCAAATAACGCTAGATAAAGTACCAATGCGAGCGATCCCCGCTCTCACCCAATTCCCTTGGAGAAATCACATGCTCAAAACCTTCGCCGCCGCGACAATGGCCGTTTGTCTGATGACGGGCGTTGCCTTCGCGCAATCCACTTCTTCCAGCACGACGACCACGACATCGAACCCTGTCATGCCCGCACCGGTGCTCAACACCGAGACCAGCAGCCAAAAAACCACCACCGTGAACGGCGTCGTGACCTCGTTGGGATCGACCTCCAGTGGTACAAGCGTTTCTCCGATGGGCGACACTGTCGCGACGAAGAAGTCAAGCGAAACCACCACCACCCGCTGATCCAATGTACGATGAATACCGCGCATTCGGACACGCGGTCTTTATCGCCTGGCGACTGGCGCGGTCATGCTCGCGGGCAGGACGTGCTGGCGGGCTGTCGCTCTCCGCCCATCACTAAAGCCACCACGAGCCAACAGACCACGACGGCTTCCATCCCTCGAACCTGAAGGATCCAGATCATGACCAAAAGCGCATCGAGCCTTCGCGTGGCTACCAGTATGGCACTGATCGCCGGCATCGCGGCGCTGTCCGGCTGCGGTCCGGCACCCTACAGCCGGACCACGACGTCCGAGCAGACCACGACCTCGACTCCACCTCCACCTCCCATGGTTTCAACGGAAACCACCACGACAGAGCAAAACTCGCAGCGCAGATAACCAGACCGTCATGACGTGCCGGCGACCGCCGGGCGGATTTCGCGACAGGCCGAAATCCGCGAAACCAACAAGGACACCAACCATGCCAATCTTCTCTCATCGAATTACGATACCCATGCCGGTCCATCGTTCATTCGCTTTCGCGGCGCTCATGGGCGCCACGATGCTCGCCAGTCCGCTGACCGCCGCGCGCGCCGGCGATCTATCGTTTCAGTTGGCCCAGGCGGCGACGCCTCCAGCGGCGGCTGGCACGGCGGCCATGGCAACGAAGGGCGAGACTGTTGAGCAGCGCATCGCCACCCTGCACAAGGCGCTGAAAATCACACCTGACGAAGACACGCAATGGAAGGCCGTCGCGCAGGCCATGCGGGAGAACGCCTCCAACATGGATAAGCTCGTCGCCGAAGGCCGCACGACGCCGCCGCAGGCCATGAGCGCGATGGACGATTTGAAGATGTATCAAACGGTCTCGCAGGCTCATGTCGACGGGCTCAAGAACCTGATTTCGTCGTTCTCGACACTCTATTCGGCGATGCCCGACGCACAGAAGAAGGTCGCCGATACGGTGTTTGAGACCGCGCACCAGCGCGCTGTCGCGGCACATGGCTGAATCGCCTGACAACCGCTTCGCGCGAACGAGCCGGCCGGTTCATCACAGGAGTTCATCATGACCAGAATGAGTGACATTACGACAAAACGCCGTTGGACACAGGCCGCCACGGTAGGGGTCATTCTCACCGCGGCCGTTGTCTTCGGCGGCTTAGCCGGGTCCGCCAGCGCCAGAGATCACCGGCCGGATCGCCGCGATGATCGCCACGGCGGCTGGAATGGCGGTTATTATCGGGCTCCGCCCGTGGTTTATGGTACGCCTTACTATGCGCCGCCGCTCGTTTACGGCCCAGGGCTGAGCATCAACATCAGGTGAGGGTCGCGCTCGACAGCCCGCCAGGGCTTCTGCGCGGAGGTACTACGCGACGCCCCACGCGATGGCGTTGCGCAGCAACGTAATGAACGCGTCGGACGCCCAGGCGCCTCGAACGACGGAAGGTGTCGAGTCAGCTGGGCGGCCGGCACGGTTGGCGGGATTATGGCAATGACCAAGCGCGAAGTAGGTCACCGCCCCTTCCCCAACCGGACGCGTGTAGCCAAGCACGCGGGTCTTGCCGTCCGGCCGTAGCGACGTATCCGACGCGTAGAGCGTCCCGATACTCGGCGACACCGCCCCTGGGCCGTAGTCCGCGGTCAGCAAGATCTGCGTCGAATCCGGATCTTGCAGCTCGATGAAATACGGCTCGTCCTCGACGACGAACGATGAGCCGAGCCCTTGCGTGACAGGGTGATCGGGGTCGCTCACGTCGACGAGAAACTCGCAGAGCGGCGGATGGGTGAGGAAGTAGCTGCCGAGGACGGCGTGGTGCTCGGTCTTGACGGTGCGGCGCTGGCGCACGCCCTCCACGCGCTCGGCGCGGCCGCCGCTGGTGCCGTGCAGGCCAAGCCAATGACCGCCCGCCTCGAGCCAATGCTGGATGGCGCGGGTTTGCCCGGCATCGGGGTAAGGGCCGGCCACGTAGG
>JBEKGV010000361.1:0-6024 GCA_050012615.1 Acetobacteraceae bacterium
GTGGGACAAGCATTGGCCGAGGCCGGAGCGAGAAATAAAGTCTGTATCGCGACCAAGGTTGGGCTGAACTGGAGCGGCGGCGAAGTGTTCCGGGACGCAAGCCGTGCACGCATCCACAAGGAGGTGGAAGATTCACTGCGACGGTTGCGGACCGACGTCATCGACATTTACCAGGTACACTGGCCAGACCCTAAGACGCCAATCGAGGACATCGCTGAGGCGATGCTCAGTTTATATGGCGCCGGAAAGATTCGCGCGATCGGGGTGAGTAACTTCAGCGTGGCACAAATGGAGGCCTTTCGTAGCATCGCGCCGCTGCACACGGTCCAACCCCCGTACAATCTGTTTGAGCGGGGCGCCGAGGCGGACATCCTCCCATACTGCCGCGCCAAGGGCAGCGCGACTCTGGCGTATGGTCCGTTGTGTCGCGGACTTCTCGCGGGACGGATCACCCGCGATACAACGTTCACCGGTGACGACATTCGCGGGCAGGACCCTAAGTTCCGCGCGCCGCGTCTGGGCCAGTACGTTGACGCGGTGCAACTGCTGGATCGGTTCGCACGCGACAACTATGGCAAACGGGTGATCCATCTCGCGATGCGGTGGGTCCTGGACCGCGACGGGATCACGTTCGCGCTCTGGGGTGCGCGCCGGCCGGATCAGCTCAGCGCATTGAGCGAGATAGCCGGTTGGAAGCTAGATGCCTCGGCCATGCGCGAGATCGATCGCATCGTTGCCTCCTGCATAAGGGATCCGGTCGGTCCCGAATTCATGGCTCCGCCCGACAGGCTGGCTGCGTAATATCCGAGGCCATAAGTCTCGACCCAATTGCGTTACGGCCCCTGCGGCCGGACCAGAACCGGTATTGATTTCGCGGCCGGCGTGCCGCTTCTAAGATCATGCCACGCAAGCGGAAGCAGAGGGTTCGCTTCAGGATAATAGGCGCCCACAGAGCCTTCCGGGATGCTATGAGGTTTGGCCGAGAACCCGCGAACGATACGCTTTCTTCCATCCTCCGCGAGCGACTCAATTTCGACGAGCGTTCCCGGTGCGATCCGCCGTCTCCGCATATCGGCTTCATTCATGAACGCCACCATGCGGCCGCCGAACACGCCACGATACCGGTCGTCAAGACCATAAATCGTTGTATTGTACTGGTCGTGGCTTCGCATTGTCGTAAGCCGGAGCGCATCCGGGTCGGAGCCCGCGGGATCCTCGTCTATCCCTGGGAAAACGATGAAATTGGCGCGGCCGGAGGCGGTGTTCCAGACAAGCTGACGCGGCGGGTTGGTCAGGTGAAATCCGCCTGGCTGGCGGATCCGCTCGCCAAAGTTGGCGAAAAGATGTGGGAACACGGCCTCGATCTTGTCGCGGATCCTGCTGTAGTCATCGACGTAGAAGCCCCAGTCGATGCCTTGATCCGGGAGCGTGGCGGTCGCCATGCCGCAAACAATGGCGACCTCCGACCGAAGATGCTCGCCTGGCGGCGTCACCAGGCCAGAGGAAGCGTGCACCATCGACATGCTGTCCTCAACGGTGACCGATTGCCGCCCGCTGCTCTGCGTGTCGATGTCGCTACGCGCCAGGCAGGGCAAGATCAAAGCCTGTTCGCCATGAATCAAATGGCCGCGGTTGAGTTTGGTGCTGATCCCGACGGTCAGCCGCAGGCGGCGCATCGCCGGCTCGACGACGTCCTTGTCCGGCACCGCCGCGGCGAAATTACCGCCCAGACCGATAAAGATTTTGGAGCGCCCGTCCACCATCGCCTGAATTGCTTCAACGGTGTTGTGCCCATGGGCTCGCGGCGGATCAAAGCCGAACACCGTCTGGATCTGGTCGAGAAACGCGGGCTTCGGCTTCTCGTCGATGCCGACGGTGCGGTCGCCCTGCACGTTCGAATGCCCGCGTACTGGGCAGATGCCGGCCCCCGGCTTGCCGAAATTGCCCCGCAGCAACAAAAGGTTGGCGATCTGCTGCACGTTCGCGGTGCCGCGCCGGTGCTGGGTGATCCCCATGCCATAGCAGATGATGACCGCCTTTGATCGCATATAGACGTTCGCGATCCGCTCCAACTGGTCGCGCGGCAGGCCTGACGCAAGCAGGATGCCCTCCCATGACGTGCGTCGCAAATCGTCCGCGAGCGCATCGAAACCATGCGTGTGCGTCTCAATGAAAGCCACATCGAGCACCGGGTCGGACCCACTTCGCAGCGCCTCTTCATGCGCCTCCAACACCAGCTTCATGATCCCCTTGAGTGCCGCGACATCGCCGCCGACGCGGACCTGGCAATATTCGCTGGCGATCCTGGTCTCGCCGAAGGTTGCCATCTCGATCGGATCCTGGGGCGCCTCAAATCGCTCGAGCGCGCGCTCGCGGAAGGGGTTGATCACCACGATCGGCGCGCCTCGACGGGAGGCCTTGTGCAACTCGGTCATCATGCGCGGACTGTTCGTGCCGGGGTTTTGTCCGATGACGAAGATCGCCTCCGCGTGGTCGAAATCATCGAGCAGGACAGTCCCCTTTCCTATGCCAATGCTTTCTGGCAGGCCGACGCTGGTTGGTTCATGGCACATGTTCGAACAGTCGGGAAAATTGTTCGTGCCGAAGCGCCGCGCGAACAATTGGTACATGAATGCCGCCTCGTTCGAGGTGCGCCCCGACGTATAGAACTCCGCCTGGTTCGGATCACCCAGCGCATTCAGTTCACGGCCGATCAGTGCGAAAGTATCGTCCCATTCGATCGGCACATAATGATCCGTTGCCGCGTCGTAGCGCATCGGCTCCGTTAGGCGACCCTGCTGCTCGAGCCAATAGTCGCTGTGTTGTTCCAAATCAGAAACGGTGTGCGCGGCGAAGAATTCGCGCGTAACGCGACGCCTGGTCAGCTCGAAGGAGACGGCCTTGGCGCCATTCTCGCAGAACTCGAATGAGCTTGTGTGTTTCGGATCCGGCCATGCGCAACCCGGACAGTCGAAGCCGTCCGGCTGGTTCATCGACAGTAGCGTTTTCGATCCTTTGAGCGCGATGCTTTGCTCGCGCAACGCTCGCGCGGTCGCCCGCAGCGCACCCCATCCGCCGGCGGGAGCGTCGTATTGGGCAAACACGGGCGGCCCTTTGGGCTCATGGACAACCGCGTCGACGGCGGAGGAAACCGGGGGATGTTCGCTCATGATGGATCCTGTCGTTTCATGTGGAACTGTTCGGTGGGCGAATAGCCTCATTCACTCCGGCGCGATCGTGCATGCGGATGATGAATGACGGGACAGAGCCTCGTCATTTCGACTGAATCAGCTGTTATCATAAGCCGCCGCCCGCAACATTCCACGCAGCCACCGGTGGGCGGGATCATTGTCGAGGCGACGGTGCCAGATCATCGAAAGCGCGAGGCGCGGTGAAGGAAACGGCAAAGGCCGCATGATCAAGGGCAAGGCCGCGGGTCCGTCAACCGCGACCCGCCGCGGCACCACCGCGAGAGCGCTTGAGCCGACCAGCATCACGATCAGCGAATGCAGCGGGACCGTGGCGGACACGACGCGGGCAAGCCCTCGACCGGCGAGTGCTTCGTCGATGAATCCCATATCATCGCAGCCGGAGCTGATGGCGACATGGGGCATGGCGGCGAACCGTTCGATCGACAGAGTGGCCAGAGCCGCGTCCGGGTTATCGCGTGACAGAATTGCAACATATTCGTCGACCAGCAGACCGGCGCATTTGAATCGATCGCCTCCCTCGGTCAGCGTATTCAACGCCAGCTCCACGCTACCGCGGTCGAGATAATCGAGCACGTGCTGCGTCCCGACCGGCCGCACATCCAGTGCAACCGAAGGCGCGTGGATCGCCAATCGCCGGGCGAATGCCGGTATGACCGCATGGGAGGCATAGGTGTTGGCGGCAATCGTGAAGCGGCGCGATGACCGTGATGCATCGAACTCGGGAGACTCCAGCGCTACTCGTAGGTCCTGCAGTGCGTTGCGAGCCGGTCCGGCCATGCGCTCGGCTCGAGCCGTTGGCAGCGTTCCGTCGGGCGTGCGTACGAAAAGCTGGTCCTTGAGCATGATGCGCAGGCGGCCCAGAGCGCGGCTCATCGTGGGCTGGCTCATACCGAGACGCTGTCCGGCTCTGGTCAGATTCCTCTCGTGTGCGACCGCGTCGAAAACCACGAGGAGATTCAGGTCGAACGCATTCAAGCTCATGAGCACACATCGCGCCGGTTGGTGGCGGGATGATGCGTGATCGCGTCGTAGCCGACCAAATCAACACTTCGAAACTCGCCGGTCATCACACACTCCCGCGTAAGGGCCAGTGTCAGTCTGCGAACCACTGTCAGTACATCTAGGGCAGATCGGCACCGAAGTCCTTGGTCCATGGCTGATTCGTCATGAGATTATCTGAGCCGCCGACACGGTTCATGCTGCCCTGGCACAGCAATTCGTACAGTGCATGTGCGCTTTCACTCACCGAGAGCTCATTGCCGGTCCCGCCATCCTTGAAACGGCTCCATCAAACACCATTGATGAAACGCGCCACCGCGGCGCCAGCATGAGAGGTGCGAACATGGCAAAATTTTCATTCGGTATGCCTGTGGTGGCAGTGAGTTTCGCGCTGCTCGCGGCGCAGGCCCCCGCTTACGCCCAATCAGAGGTGCCGCTCAGCAACGGCAATGTCTGGGACTGGCGCGACCACCAGCCGACCGAGGCCGGGGTGTCGCGGAAGGAGAAGGAAGCTGGTGTCGCACCGGCGCCGGCCCAGATTCGTTCGAATTCGGCCACGGTGGATGAACTTTACCAACAGCTCATGCACCAGCCACCGGAGTAATAAGTTTTCGCCGCCGCCGGTTTTCCGGCATGGCCTGTATCTCGCTCAGATCATCTCATCAGAATTCAGCAACGGGCCAAAGAACCAGGCGACTGATGGGCCCATATACCGTGGACGACTGAACTGCGTTGACCGCCTCGCCTCGGCTGCCCTGTCGGTGAGGTTGCCGCCCGGGTAGGTCGCATCGCATCGGGGCACGGAGAAATCTGATGTCGGCACCACTGCGTTTAAGCGCGCGTCCGGAGCGCGGCCAGGCGTCAATTCACCTGGCGAAGTTTGTAACTATTCACGTAACCGTCGCGGCGGTGGCATTCGCGCTCTGGCGCGCCGGGGTTTTTGGGATCTTCCCGCGCCTCAGTTCAACCGAGATGATCCTGGTCGGTCTCCTGGCGGCTTACGCGGTTCGCGGATTCATCGCGATGCTCCAGCAGCGCTGGGAGGATGTGCGGCACGTCGCGAACAGCCTGCCGATGTACGGTCTTTGTTTCACCGTCCTGGGTATTCTTCTGACGATGGCGTCGGTGAAAGGCCTTTCTCCGGAGTCCGTAACGAATTTGCTGCTGCCGCTCATCTGTGCGCTCACTCCGAACATGGTCGGCGTTGGCTTGATGATCTGGATGCGCGAACTCGCATGGTGGATGGGCCATGAAGAGGTCTAAGGGGTTCTTTTGGGCCAACGTCGATTTTTACGTGACGTTGTCTGTGCTGTTCATGGCGCTGTCGTGCCTGGCCGTGGCGGCCAAATCACCGCCGGAGGACGCCGGTACCAGGTTCGGAAACCTCACGATCGAAATGCAGTGGCCGGTTGGCTCACCCTCGGATCTGGATTTGTGGGTGCAGCCGCCTGGTGACCGGCCGATCGGGTATTCGCGCAAGACCGGCAAATCCTGCGACCTGGTCCGAGACGACCTGGGTGCCGAACACGATGAAGCATCGCGCGCGATGGAGGTTGTGGTGTGCCGGCAAGCCATCGCGGGCGAATATATCGTGAATGTCCATGCGTATCGTTTCCAGGAACCCAGCGCGATACCGGTTCGGCTGCTTGTTCACGGTCTGCGTCCTGAATCGAACTCGATCCAAACCCTGCTGACCAGGTCCATCACGGTTGACCATATGGGACAGGAAGTGACAGCCGTGAGGTTCACGATCGGAGCTGACGGCCAGATCGATCAGGACAGCATCAATAACCTTCAGAAAAACCTTCGGGCC
>JBEKGV010000362.1:0-5288 GCA_050012615.1 Acetobacteraceae bacterium
ATTCGACCGCTCGCTGGTTGGCGCCGAACACGTCCGGGACAAACGACAGGTTCAACTGGGGCGTGATCAGGCTGTAGTAAGGGTTCGACGTCGGCCCGGCAGGGGATATCGCCGCGACGGGCGTCAGGTTGCGGCTCGCCGACAACTCAGCGGAAACCTGAGGAAAGTAAGACCCCTTTTGCGCCAACGTGTTTTCCCTCGCCTGACGTAGCGCGGCCTGGGCCGCCGTTATGTTGGGGTTGGCATTGATCGACCGCACGATCAGGTCGTTCAGCGGCTGCGAGTGGAACAGCGTCCACCATTGGCCCGGGATATCCATGTCGGTGACGTAACGCTGCGCGGCGCCGAACTCTCCGGGAGCGGAAGCGGTTCGCACGATCGGAGCCCCGGGTCCGTAGCCACTCACTTTGGGCGCCTCGGGTTTCTTGAAGTCCGGGCCAACGGCGCAGCCCATGAGCAACAACGATACGGTGAGCGACGATGCGCGCATGGATTTACCCCACGAACTCAATTCTTTGGTACGAGCGCCGGCATGTTCTGCTGGAGAGCGAACGTGAACGGGTGTTCGCGCATCAGTCTCCGCCGGCGGCCGTGACGACATTGTTGTCTGGATTTAGCCCATCCAACGACCGTGCGACACCCTCCGCCGTGTGTGACAGACGCACCAACGCCTTGGAGGCGGCGTATGCCATGTCGGAGCAAAGGTCGGCCACTGGCATATCCACGGGTTCTATTCCTCGGCCGATCGCTGACCCGCCGGAGCGCCAACCGCGACACAGGGGGGACGATCAACTGACTATCAGGTGATCGAGACAGCCGGGGTCTGAAGCATCATTCCTCGTTTTCCCGCGGCCGACTTTCCGTGTTAAGCCAATTATCGTGCAGCGCACAATGCTGCTGGCCGTATAAATTCGGCCAGGGATCATATAAACGGCGAAATTTATATCGTCGATCCGGCGGGACGCGTCCGCCGCGCATCGCACTCCGGGCATCGCTCTGTTTTCATACCGTGGCTGCTCGCTGAACGAAAGGATACATTTCTGGGTTGTATCCCGGGATCCGGCTCCGCGACATCGGCGGGTCAAGACGGAACCGATCGTCCCAATCGGATTGGCAACGCCTCACGGCCGTTTCGCAACTGGCATGAGGGCGACGGTGTGGTTGGAGGGCGGAGGATACAATTATATAAACGATATCATTGTCTGCGCCGCCAATGTATAAAGATCGTATATTACAAACCGCAGCCAATGTATTCGCGTAATATATTGTCAGATCGCTGGCGCTTTCATGTTCAGTCGCTCGTTTTGACGCCATAAAATAATCTGATGGCGGCACACGTGGTAATTCCTCGCGGACATATATATGTCTTACATATACTACGGGCAAGTTGCCAGAATAGACTTTATATGTTGACCTGCCGCATACATGGTCGGGGGACGAAAACCTGATGCATGGCGTTGCGCTCGTGAACTGGCCGGGTTCTCCGTATCTGAATCGTAATGGATATCCCATATAGGCCAGTGATGGTGCGAACCATGCCGCTCATATATTTAGCACCTGGCCTCGTCTGGCCCGAAATCGCAGCGTGCGATGGAGCAAACTACGCCGACGCGCCGGCGACCCTGGAACATAAGCCGGTGGCCAGCGCCGCGGGCTTCATCGTTGACCGGACCGCCGAACAAGGCCGGAAGGCCATCCATAACGATTGTCTGTCCGGTAGCGTACTGAAATTCGATCGTGATGCCTGACACTCACGTCATCTCGGGGCACGGTTGGCGTGCGCTTGCAATGTCATCCCTGAAAGACCGAACCCCAGACCCGGGCCCCTCCGGCGCGCCGTTGTCGCTCGTCAAGGTGAAATTGATCGGTGAACCGCCCTGGTTTGGGCCTAAGAAGACGAACCGCCGTCGGGACAGCGCCCGCGCGAGCGTTCATGCGCTCTACCGCGACGACCAACGGCGCCCTCCGAGGCGGTGGTACTCTTTCCCATTCGGCCCGCTGGATCATTGGCCCGCCGGCGGGCCATCAACAGAGCGGTACATCAGCGCGGTGCTGCTGGTCGCGGCCGCAGCCGGGGTGAGCTTGCTGCTGCGACAGTTCCTGGTGGTTGGCAGCCTGGTCCTGCCGTTTCTTATCGCCATCTTGCTGACCGCGATTGCCTATGGGCAGCTGCCATCGCTGCTGGCGAGCGTGTTGAGCGTTCTGACGTACGATTTCTTTTTCCTTCCTCCAATCTACAGCCTGACTGTTACGGAGCCGGACGATATTGTGAGGCTGGTGGTTTTCGCCTCGGCCGCTGTCATCGTCAGCAACCTCGCCGCGTACGCCCGCAGCCAGGCTGTCTCCGCCAGCCAGCGGGCAGAGGTCGCCGAAGATCTTTACCGGTTCGGCCGGCAACTGGCCGGTGCCGCCACGCTGCGTGAAGTGCTTGACTCGTCACTGCCTCGGCTGACGGCGATGCTGCGAACACCGGTACTCATCATTCTTCCGGACGACGGCAACCTCGCCATTTATCCAGCGGGTCAGAGCCAGGAACCAACTCCAGGCGGCGGTTTCCCGGGCGCGGCGCTGACTGGTACGGAATTCGCCGCGGTCAAATCGTGGCTGCAGGAAAATCCCTCGGCGGGCGCGGCAACACCTGAGCCACATTCGATACGCTGGTTGTTCGTTCCGATGCGAATCGGCCAAGGGAAAGTCGGAATTTTGGCTGTCGCCCAGTCAGCGATGAGTAAGCTTCTGGTGCCAGATTCCTCGGCGTTACTGGGCACCTTGGCTGATTTGCTCGCACAGGCCATTCATCGCATCGACCTCGCCGACGATCTGATGCTCGCGAACCGCACGGCAGAACGAGAAGAGCTTCACGCCGCCCTGTTGGCATCGTTATCTCACGACCTACGCACGCCGCTGTCATCCGTTATCGCCGCCGCCGAAAGCCTCGTAGATGGCGGCGCCACGCCTGACGAGAACTCGCGACAGGCGCTCGCCAGATCGATCCAGGACGAAGCGCGACGGCTCGACCTTTACATCGGCAATCTGCTGGACATGACGCGCCTTGAGTCTGGCCTCGCCGATGCCTCCATGAGCCGGATCGATTTGGCGGATGCGGTGAGCGTCGCATTGGACCGTTGCGCGATCGCCTTGTCGGCTCACCAGGTGACCGTCGACCTCGCCGCCAACCTGCCCCTGCTCGCCGGCGACGAGGTGCTGCTGGAGCATGTGCTGTTCAATCTGCTGGATAACGCCACGAAATACACTCGATCGGGCACCTTGATCCAACTACGGGCGTATCGTGACGGGAGCAAAGTCACGATTCTGATCATGGACGAGGGCGACGGGATCCGGCCGGCCGATCTCGAGCGCATCTTCGATAAATTTTACCGGGGCAAACGCCAGGGGCCGCAAAGTCCGGGGATCGGGCTCGGACTTTCAATTTGCCGTGGATACATCGAGGCGATGGGCGGCAGCATTACGGCACGCAATCGTACCGACCGCGGCGGGGCCGTGTTCACCATAACTCTGCCGGTGCCCGCTGAAAAAGATTTGCCGGATCTGGACACATGACCGCTCACTCGATGCCCTTGAAGCTTTTGGTGGTGGACGATGAGCCGGCAATCGTTCGCTTTCTGCGGACTGGTCTCGGCGGCAATGGCTACACGGTGCTCACCGCCGGAGACGGGCATGCGGCGATGGAGTTGCTGGATCGGGACGAGGTCGATCTCGTGGTACTGGACCTCGGTCTTCCCGATATGGACGGGCTCGACATTCTCATCCGGCTTCGAGCGGCCAAATCGGCGACGCCGGTCATCGTGTTGTCGAGCCGCGGAGAGGAGAGAACGAAAGTCGAGGCGCTCGAACTCGGCGCCGACGACTATCTGGTCAAGCCGTTTGGGATGGCTGAGTTGGTTGCTCGCATTCGGGTCGCGCAACGGCATCAATTGACGCGCGAGGGCGAGCGGCCCTTATTCCAGGTGGGAGACCTGACGGTGGACCTGGTCCGCCGCATCGTCACCGTGCGCGGTGCACGGGTGCCCTTGTCGCCGCGGCAATACGAGCTGTTGCGGCTGCTTGTGCAGCATGCCGGCAAAGTGCTTACGCGCGACTTCATTTTGCGGGAGGTCTGGCATAACGATTCAAATGTGCAATATCTGCGCATTTATATACGGGCGCTGCGACAGAAGATCGAGCTACACCCGGAGCGGCCCCATTACATCCTGACGGAAATAGGCGTCGGCTATCGGTTGCGTTCGCCTGAGTAGGGGGGTTAGAGCCGATCTCTGAAGGGGGCCCGTCAACTGCCCGAGGTGGTGCGATCAGCGACGGTGCATGACCCAGCGATGAATGATCTGTTCCCGCTCAAGCCCCACCGCCTCCGCGTCTTCGCTCAACGCCGCCCATTCGTCCAGGGTGAAATGCTCGGCGAGGTCCGCCGGAACGCGCCAGCTATGCGAGCGGTCTCGTTCGGTCTGCGCGAACCGTTCCCGACACTCGTTCAGCGTAGGCCGGCGCGGCTTTTTCCGCATTCTGTCCTCCCATGGAATCGCGGGAGCCGTTACACTGGAAGTATTTTTTCCCGGCGTCAATAAAGCCGCGCGCCGCGTGGCCTCCCGGGTCTTTCGGACGTGCGCACGCCGGCCGCTTTCAGGTTCATGATTTCTGCACAATAATAGATCGTGGACCGGCTCGTCGCGGAACCCGTGAGAACCCGGGCGTTCCATCCCTGATGAGACGTTATCAAACAAGCAGGCAGACGATCATGGGCGGAAAGAATCCCTCGACCTGCCGTCTGACCCTCTGACCCTCTGACCCTGGGCCAGGCGGCGGGTTGCTTGCTCCGCGGGACTTCATCACATCTGCCTGGCTATGCCTCGCCACGCCCACCTGTCGATGCGGCGGAACCGTCATCTTCATTATCCACGCTGTTCTCGTTAACCTGGAGAGCTTTGCCCGTGGGTTTCTCCTTTCTCTTGTCGTCAGACTCTCGCCTTGGTGAACGGGCAGCCTCCTTGTCGCCGTCTTCCGCGCTGTTTTCGTTAACTTCGAGTGCCTTTGCCATCGCCGGTCCTCCGTTGCTTGTGAGGCAACGGACTTCGGCGCGGCGGGTTCCGGCGAGAAGCCCGGCCGTCGCCGGAGTTTACAGCCTGGCTCCGTGCTGGACGATACGAGGATCGCACGGAATCGGATTTCCCCGAGCAAAATGAACTGTTTATCAATGAGCGGGAACTGGTTCAAATAGCTGTGGACAAACCGGTCGTGCAATCGCACTTTCAATCGCACGAGGTGCGATGCCA
>JBEKGV010000363.1:0-5286 GCA_050012615.1 Acetobacteraceae bacterium
TCGTGATCCTCACGATGTTCGCCGCGCGCTCGTTCGATCCCAGGCTGATCTGGGACCGCGCCGACGAACGCTCCGATCTTGTTCTGGAACCGGCATGAGCGATGAAGTCCCCGTCGCCATCGTCCGGACCCGGGCCGAGCGGCGATGGCGGATTTCCCTGATATGGGCGATCCCGCTGATAACGGTCGTGGTCGCCGCGTGGCTCGCCTGGGATACGCTGTCGAATCGCGGGCCGGAGATCAAGATACGCTTCGACAACGCGTCCGGCCTGCAAGCCAACCAGTCTCACATCCGCAGTCGCGACGTCGACCTCGGCGTCATCGAGAAAATCGCGCTCAGTCCAAACCGGCGCTACGTCATCGTAACGGCACGCATGACCAAGGAAGCCAGCCCGCTGTTGACCGACAAGGCGCAGTTCTGGGTGGTGAAACCAAGGTTCTTCGCAGGCTCGTTGAGCGGGCTCGAGACCCTCGTCTCAGGCTCCTATATTCAGTTGGAGCCGGATGCCGAAGGCGGCACGCCGGAGACGAACTTCATTGGTCTGGAAGATCCTCCGGTTCTGCGCAGCTCCATTCCCGGCCACACGTTCCGGCTGACAACGCCGCGGATCGGCTCGCTCAATCCCGGCTCCCCGATCCTGTTCCGCGACCTGGTGGTGGGCGAAGTCCTGGGTTGGGATGTGGGCGAAATGACCAAAGAAGTCATCGTCCAGGCTTTCGTTCGTGCTCCGTACGATCGTTACGTCCACGATAAAACCGTATTCTGGAACGCCTCGGGCGCCTCGGTCCAGCTTGGCGCCAATGGTCTGCGGTTGCAGCTTGAATCCCTCCGCGCGCTGGTGCTTGGCGGGATCGCGTTCGATACGCCGGAAAAGGTCTTAAACTCGCCGGTCGCGCAACAGAGCCATGAATTTGTCCTGTATTCCGATCAGGAGGCGGCCGAGACGTCGACCTATGACCGCAGTCTGCTGTTCATTAGCTACTTCAAAGGCTCGGTCGCAGGGCTGGGCGTGAGGGCGCCGGTCATGCTGCACGGACTTCGGGTCGGGGGCGTGACGGACGTCGCGCTCGATTACGATAAGGTTTCCGATTTCGTGAAGGTCGCGGTCCGCTATGAAATCGAGCCGGATCGAATCGGCGGGCTGGATTTGCCGATAAATGGAGACCTCGACAAAAGGATGGAGGACCTCGTGCATCGTGGCCTGAGGATCCGGTTGGAAAGCGCCAATATAGTCACCGGATCAAAACAATTGGCGATGGACATTGTCGCGGACGCACCCGACGCGCCTTTCGCCAAACAGGGCGATGCCTACGTGCTTGCGCCACTGGGCGATGGCCAGACCGACATCGTTGCCGCCGCGAGTTCGCTGATCGCCAGAGTACAGTCGATTCCGTTCGAGCAAATCGGCCAAAACCTCAATCAGACACTGGCGGGTGCGAACGGGACGATCAACGATCCGAAATTGCACCAGGCGATCGCCGCGCTGAGCGAGACGCTGAATTCAACCCAGACGCTGATGGCGAATCTCAACAAGCAGGCGGATCCGTTATTGCAACGCCTGCCGCAAATCGCCTCGGACCTCGAGAATACGGTGAAGCACGCCAATCAACTCGTCGGATCGCTCGACGACAGCCACGATCCCGGTTCTCAGTTCGGCCGGGATTTGACCCGGTTGTTGGCGCAATTGTCCGACGCGGCTCGTTCGGTCCGGATTCTGGCCGATCTTCTGTCGCGTCACCCCGAGGCATTGATCCGCGGGCGAACCGATCAGGGGGTGCAATGACCGCGACAGGACCCTTGCGACGACGCGTCCTTCTCTCCACCGGTGCAGCGCTGTTGGCATCCTGCACGTCTCCCAACCCATCGCTCTATACGCTCGAGATGCTGCCTGGCCCGGCGTATCGCTCTCGCCCGCGTGTGATCGAACTGCGCGGAATTGGGCTCGCGCGTTATTTGGAGCGCTCTCAGATCGTCCGTTCGTCGGAGAACTATCGCCTCGAAGTGTTGTCTAACGATTGGTGGGGCGAGCCCCTGGATGCGATGATCGGCCGCACTCTGGAGCGAGGGCTGACGCAACGGCTGCCGGGTAGCACGGTCTATCTGGAAAACGGCGCGATTTCCGCCGAGCCGGACGCGACGGTACAGGTGAACGTGGAACGTCTGGATCAGGATGCCAGCGGAATGGTCCGGCTGGTCGCGCAGTTTTCCATCCTGCGCCGTGCCGGTGGCACGCATGGTGTGACGTTGCTGGCTCCCACCCGCGGCCCGACCACGGCCGACCTCGTCGCGGCAATGAGTGAAGTGGTCGGTCAGCTCGCGGATCGCATCGCCGCGTCGCTCGCCGTTGGATAGAAGCGCGCGGCCCGTCCGGATCGTCGCGTTCGACTATCTCCGAGGTTTTGTCACGACGCTCGTGGTCCTGCATCATTCGCTGTTGGCTTACTGCCAGTTCGGCCATTTCGACCGCCAGCATTATCTTTGGTCTACCGCGCCAATCGTGGATAACGCGAAATGGTTGGGCTTCGACCTGATCGTGATGTTCAACGACGGCTACTTCATGCCGCTCATGTTCCTGCTCTCCGGTCTGTTCGTCTGGCCGAGCCTCGCCCGCAAGGGAAGCGCGATCTATTGCCGTGACCGGTTGCTCCGCCTTGGGCTGCCATTCGCCGTCGCGGTGACGACGGTGATGCCGCTGGCTTATTATCCGTCTTTCAGAATGACCGGTGCTGATTCCGGCTTCGGCGCTTTCTGGGTGCGGACCGTGTTCGGCGGCCCCTGGCCAGCGGGCCCGGCCTGGTTTCTCGCGGTACTTCTCGCATTCGACCTCGCGGCCGCCCTCATTCACAGCGTTGCCTGGCGAGCGAACGATACCCCCGACATGCCTCGCCCATTGGTATGCTTCGGATTGCTCATCGCGTTATCGGCGTTGGGGTACTTGCCGCTGCTGGCGTTCTTTGGCCCCACGCGGTGGCTTAGCTTCGGACCGTTCGCGGTACAGGCAAGCCGGATCGGCCTGTATGCCGCCTATTTCTTTGGCGGCATCTTTGTCGGCCGTCATGGGTTCGACTTCGATCCGGACGGTCGCCTGAGACAGTACTGGGCGCACTGGTCGCTGCTGGCGGTGTTACTGTTCGTCTGTTTCGTTGCAGTGCAGGCCGCGCGGCTGGTCGGCTGGCCAGCATTACCGCCGCGGGCGTGGCTAAGTCTTTATGGCGTCAACCTCGTTGTGTTTTGCGCCGCGGCCAATTTCGCGTGGTTGGCGATATTTCCGCGTTTCGCGGGGCGAGTCATTGGTCCGTGGAGCAGTCTGGCGGTCAACTCCTATGGCATTTACATTCTCCATTATCCGGCGGTGATCTGGACACAGTACGCATTGCTGGATGTCCGCCTTTACTCGATCGTCAAGGCGGCGTTGGTGTTTGTCGTGGCGTTGTTATCGAGTTGGGGGACGACCATCGTACTGCGCCGAATGCCAGGTATTGCCAGAGTCATCTGAAAACTGGCTCGTTGCTTCCCGTTGCCTGTCCCCGGTCGGCCTTCCCTCGGTCGGCTTTCCCTCTGGGCAGCCCCCCGCGCGAGGGCTATACCCGCGCCAAATGAAACCACCCCATGGCAACAGACCCGGCGGGTCCGGCCGTCCTCCATCCGACCGCGGTGGCAAACCGGGTGGATCGGGCCGTCCGTTTTCCGACCGCGGCGCGCAACCCACCGCCGTGTCGCCGAACCGGCTTTCGCTCGGCGCCGGTCAGCAGGATCATGCGCGCGATCAGCGGCCTCCACGACCCGAAGGACCACGGCAGCCCGGGGGGAATCACGGAGGAAACCAGGCGTTTCAAAAGCGCCACGACGGACCGCGTAACGACCAGCGGCCGCGCCACCAGGACGGGCCACGACCCGGTCCCGACACGCCCAGGGGCGCGGTCTGGCTCTATGGCCATCACGCGGTCGCGGCGGCACTGGCGAACCCGCAACGCCGTCTGCGCCGTCTGATCCTGACCGTTGAGGCCGAGGCCAGCCTGGCACAGACGATGCCGCCGCCCTGGCCACTCGCGCCTGAGCGGACCGACCGCTCCCGTATCGATCAACTTCTGGGGCGAGATATCGCGCATCAGGGCGCTGCATTGCTCGCCGATCCGCTCGCGCAACCAAGCCTTGCTTCGGTGCTGGAACGTCGGGGACCGATCGTCGTGCTGGATCAGGTCACCGACCCGCGCAACATCGGTGCGATCATGCGCTCTGCTGCCGCTTTCGGGGCCGCTGCCGTGATCACCCAGGATCGCAATGCGCCTGAGGAAACCGGCTCGCTCGCCAAGGCCGCCTCCGGTGCGCTGGAGACGATGCCGTTGTTGCGCGCCGTCAACATCGCCCGCACGCTGATCGCGCTGAAAGCGGCCAATGTCTGGTGCGTCGGCCTGGATGCCTCCGGTAAACCGCTATCCGGCCCATTCTTCGCCGGCCGTCGCGTGGCCCTGGTGCTTGGCGCGGAAGGCGAGGGGATGCGCCGGCTGACCAAGGAAACCTGCGACGAAATAGCAGGACTTTCGACCAAGGGCGCGGTCGAGAGCCTGAACGTTTCCGCCGCCGGCGCCGTCGCGCTCTACGAGTTGACCCGGCAGGCATGAGCTACGATCCCGAACCGGCCGCCGCCGCGTTGCGTGAGATACGGCTGGCCCGCGGGCTGGTGTTGCCTTTGCCGGCATCGATCGCGCCTCGGACCGAGGCGGACGGCGCCGCGGCACAGCTGGCGCTCGCGCGACTGGCCGGCGCGGTGCCATGCGCCGGGTTCAAGATCGGTGCGACCGGCAAACGGATGCAGGACTATCTTGGCCTGACCGGACCCGCCGCCGGTTTCATGCAAGCCGCTACCGTGTTTCGTGGCTCCGGCGCTGTGCGGTTCGCCGACTGCATCAGGCCTGGGGTCGAATGTGAGGTCGCGGTGCGGCTGGCGCATGATTTGCCGCCAGGATCGTACACCAAGGAAACCGTCGCCGGCGCGGTAGCTGACTTCGTCGCCGGCATCGAGATCGTGGAAAATCGCTACGACGACCTGAAAACGCTCGGTACTCCCACGTTGATCGCCGATCAGGTCTATCATGTCGCCGCCGTACTGGGCCAGCAGGGCGCGGTTGACTGGCACAAGCTGGATATCGGAGCGTTACGCGGACGTATCCTGATCGACGGCGTCGAGCGCGACGCCGGGGTCACCGGCGACCTGATGGGCCATCCGTTCACATGTCTGGCGTTTCTCGCCAGTTCCTCGGCCGCCGCCGCCTTTGGTGGCCTCAA
>JBEKGV010000364.1:0-5281 GCA_050012615.1 Acetobacteraceae bacterium
GCGGGCATCGTACCAACGGGCCGTTCGAGGGCGAATCGAAGTTGCTCCGTGCCGTGTGCCGCCGCCGGCATAATCTCGCCCTTTAGCTGCGCGGCATAGGCCTGCATCAGCCGGCTGCGAAGAAAATCAAGGTTGATCTGCGTGTTCCAGGTTCCGCGCACTGACAGCGTGAAAAGACCAGCCGCTGCCGTGATGGAAATCGTGACGTTCCCGGACGCCGCGATTGCTTCGTCCAGGTAAGGCGGCAGCAGCACTGCCAGGTAAAGGGCCAGCGCGATCGCATGGTCCAGGCCGATCAGCGCGTCCGTGGCGGGCCCATCGATCTGGAGACTCTCTTCCCGGAAGCCCGCGATTTGGCGGAGCCCAGACAAAACCTCGGTTATCAGGTCGGTCAACGAGACTTCCACCATCGATCCCGTGGCATAAACCAGGCGGTAGGCCACGGACATCGATTGCACATGCTCTTCGATGAAGCGGATGTCTTCACGCCGTTCCGGCGGCATCATGCGTTTCCGCAGGTTCATCAGGCTGACGATGATCTGGAGGTTGTTCTTAACTCTGTGATTGAGTTCTCGAACAAGCATGACGGGATCGGCGGCTTCGGTCTTCTGCGGCGCACCACTGACCAGGCTTCGCGTGCTCCGCTTTCGCGGCCTCCCTCGTGCACCAGGGTGAGAAGCAGCCTTCTTGGCGGGAGTCGTATCGGGTGGCCGCACCGCCACGCTCGTCACACGTCCACCGGTGACCTGGACCTGGCGCTCCATGACGCATCCACCGCCGCGTCCCAGGCCATATCGGATCCCAAATGATTATCCGAGCGCACCGCGAGCAATTCCGCCAGCCTGGCGCGGGCCCGATTCACCCGGCTCTTCATCGTTCCGACCGCACACCCGCACATCGCGGCCGCGTCCTCATAGGACAGACCAGATGCACCAACCAGGATCAGCGCCTCGCGATGATCGGCGGCAAGCCGATCCAACGCGGCACGAAAATCGAGAAATTGCATATGGCCTTCCTGCGTCGGACGCGTCGCCAGGCGTGCCGCGTGCCGCCCGTCCTCGTCACCAACCTCGTGCCGGCGCTTGCGAAACTCCGAATAATATTCATTTCGAAGAATTGTATAAAGCCACGCGATCATATTGGAACCAGGCTGAAACGACCCGATGTTGGCCCAGGCCTTCATCAGAGTTTCTTGTACGAGGTCCTCGGCGCGAGAGGTGCGGCCACAGAGTGATATGGCAAAGGCTCGCAAACTTGGAAGCGCGGCGAGAAGGTCATCCTTCACGCTCGTGTCGGTCATGATCGCTTTGCCTTTTTACGGTCGAGTTCTTCCAGTAGTTTCAGGAAGCGATCCGGCACCGCCTCGTTCACGACCTCCTCATAGACGGCGCGCAACTGGCGGCCGATGTGAGCCTGCAAATCCGCTTCCAACGCAACGGCCCCCTCTGGCCCGGGAACGGGCGCGGCTCGTATCGGGATTGTCTCTGCGGTCTGTCGCGGGCTCATGTCAGGGTCCTGCCCTTCCTTCGCGGTTTCCTGTTCCGCCATCCTATTCTCCAACGCAGCCAGGACCGCCGGGTTCCGGGGAAGCGGCGAGAGATCCCATTGATCGGCCAAGCATACCCCCTCTCGGCATGCGAGCCGATATCATGGCGGGAATGCGACCGATACCCAAAAGTTCCCTTGCCGATGGAACATTTGTAGCCATAAAGCGTTAACTGGACTGGTTTGGCGCGTGGCCCGCTCCAACTCGACCTGGTGCACGTAGGAGAGAATATGATGTCGCTATCCGCGTCGATCGCCGCGAACCTGCCTTATTTGCGGCGGTTCGCCCGTGCCCTGACCGGCAGCCAGGTGAGTGGAGACGCTTACGCGATCGCCACGCTGGAGGCCATCGCCGAGGATGGCGACGCCGCGCATAAATCGCTGGAGCCGAGGCAATCGCTCTACCACGTATTCCTGAAAATCTGGGGTTCGGTTCCGGTCAATCACCACAGTGACGACAGCGGCAGCAACCCGACGATGCAAGCCGCCGACAGAACCCTGGAGGCATTGACCCCGCTTCCCCGGGTCGTGTTTCTGTTGCGTTCGCTCGAGGGATTCACGACACCCGAAATAGCGGGAATCCTGGAACGGCCACAGGCTGAAATCCAGGACCTGCTCGAGGCCGCCGGGCAACAGATCGCTTCGCAGTTGCGCACCGAGGTCCTGATCATCGAGGATGAGCCGATCATCGCCTTGGATCTTGAAGCACTGGTCACCGACCTTGGCCACTCGGTCTTGCGCATCGCGCGTACCCACCAGGAAGCAGTCGCCGCGATCGCCGAGCAAACCCCTGGTCTTGTCCTCGCCGATATCCAATTAGCGGACGGCAGTTCGGGCCTCGATGCTGTCAACGACATCCTGACCGTCTGCAACGTCCCGGTTGTATTCATCACCGCGTATCCGGAACGGCTGCTGACCGGCGATCGGCCCGAACCGACATTTTTAATCACGAAGCCGTTCCGTACCGACACCGTGAAAGCCGTCATCAGCCAGGCACTGTTTTTCGATCGCCGCGCGAATCTCTCGGCCGATGCGACCGCCAGGTGAAGCTGGCGGGTATTTCGCAACGATCAGCCGTCCCGCGGCGGGCGGCGCGCCGGTGAAATACCGGCGGTCCCGTCGATTTCCGCATGGGGCAAGACATCAGGTTGACTGACCGGCGCATGAGCGCGGTGCTTCGGCATGGCGAGGTGCGCATCGACTATGCCTCCTCCGGCCTGCGATGGACGTTGGAGTTTCCCCAAAGTGTCTGAGCGGCGAGCCGTCGGAGGTCGCGGAACCCTGGTCCGCTCCCGGCGTTCTTCGACAGCAAAACTTGTCATATCAGTGCCGGACCGATTTGTTCTCGGCCA
Source organism: Acetobacteraceae bacterium (assembly GCA_050012615.1). Classification (GTDB taxonomy): domain Bacteria; phylum Pseudomonadota; class Alphaproteobacteria; order Acetobacterales; family Acetobacteraceae; genus Rhodopila. Next base: position 2,898 of record JBEKGV010000364.1, read on the forward strand.
TCCAGAGAGTGGAATTCAAATGAGCGAACAACTCTCGCGAAAAACCATTTGGGGTCATGTGAAATCAATTCAGACATGCATGATGGTCACTTGTGACGAGAACGGCATGCGGGCCCGGCCGATGCGGGGCATCCCTCGTCCCGAGCAAAACGAGATCTGGTTTTTCACCGATGGCGACAACGATGCCGATGCGGCGGTTCGGCACAATCCTGGTGCTTGCCTGACATTCGTGGATACGAAGGATAATGTCTTCGTTTCGCTGTCCGGACACATTTCTCGTGTACTGGACAAAGTCACAATCCTGGAGTTGTGGAACGAAGAAGCGGGCAGCTATTTTTCGGCGGGACCGGACGATCCGCGAGTCATTCTTCTGAGGTTCGAGCCGCATTCCGGAGCGTATTGGATGGCTCCGTCAAGCCCAATCGTCATCGCCATCAAATTCCTGGAGGCCAAAATTCTGGGTGAGCGTCCGAGCCTCGGTACTGGTGGTCGTACGCGACTGCCCTAGGGCGGGATCGCCTGGCGCCGAATAGCCGGAAAGCGTGGACCACGCGGTTGGACCCGGGACCGGGGCCAGCCCAGTACATGCGACGGGCGACACTGGAGTTCCGCCGTGGCGCGGAGGCATGGAACCATTCCGGCCATCGCATCGTTAGGTGCACAGTTTTCCTTTTGGTTGTTCATCGGTGCGCTGCCGACATGGCCGTATAGTGCCGGCTGGGGCTATTACCCGGGTGGCGGCCTCGGGCTGGTGCTGCTTATCGGGGTCATATGACGTCGCTCGATTCCCGCCAGTACGCCAACGGATCCTGAACCAGCGGGGCCGCCGGTCGGCCGGTTTCAACAGTGTTCCGGCGGTATGGAGGTCATCAATGCGTCCCTTGCAACTTGCGACTTTCGCATTACTGGGAATCGGTTCGGCCGCTTACCTCGCGCATGCTCAAAGTGTCGACTCCACGACGGCCACGGGTGCGAGCGGAAACAGCGGCATGCACGAGCCATTCTCCAAAAGGGCGAGCAACATAGAAGCCAGCGATACAAGATCGAATATCGCACCGGCGCTGCCGACCCCTCCCGTCGGGGACAGCGCTCCGGTTCGCGACTACCTGCGCGCCGCCCATGACGCTCTGGTAGCCGGCCGCACCGGAGAAGCCCAGGAGTCGCTGGAAATGGCGGAAACGCGGGCGCTGGATCGCTCGGTCGATCCCGAGACGGCAAACACGGCGGATCCCAACCCGCGGGTAACCCAAATTCAGAATGCACTGCAGGTGCTTGGACAGGGCGATCGCGGGCAGGCGCTGCAGATCATTGACGCGATGGCGGACTGACGCCTAATGCTGAGCCTCCGTCAGCACCGATGAAGACGCTGACGGAGGCAGCAGCGAGACGGCACATGTCCGCGTGAGGAACCGCGATACACAAATGGAACCAGGGCAAAGCGCGCTGTTCGGAACAGCCGGGACGGCCTTGGTCTCCACGCGGCGCGATGGACGATAATTCTTTCCCCGCCGATCAGCATAAGGCATTGGCCGGCAGCGGGTGGAGCGCTCGCGTCGATCAAGGCAAGGTCGTTGTCTCGTTGTTTGGCGACTGGATCGCGGGTATCAGCGGCCGATCCGATCCAGGCACATTTAAGAAAATTGTCGAGGCCGCCGGCGATCAAGGCATTTCGTTCGACTGCGGCCAACTGGGTCATTGGGACAGTTCGCTGCTGATTTTCATCACCGCACTTCGCCAGGCCGCGCGAGGGAGCGATCTTTCGATCGACGGCACCGGTCTTCCTCGGCCGGCCGTGCGACTGCTGGCGCTGATCCCGGATGTGTCTTTATCGGCGACGTCCGCGTTGGCGAAAAACACGCTGGTCGCCCGGGTCGGGCAAGCCGTGATCGACAGTTGGAATGAAGCGGTCGCGGTCACGACGCTCATTGGCGATACGGTTCTCAGCGTAGGCGTCGCGGCACGAGGCCGCCTTCGGATGCGGGGCGGCGACTTGTTGATGTGCGTTTATGACGCCGGAGTCGCGGCCTTGCCGATCGTGACGATCGTCAATGTTCTGGTCGGCGGGATCGTCGCTTTCGTCGGCGCCGTGCAACTACGAAGATTCGGCGCCGACATTTTCATCGCCGATCTGGTGGGCGTCGCGATGGTTCGCGAGATGACGGCGTTGATGACGGCGATCGTGATGTCCGGCCGCACCGGCGGCGCCTACGCCGCGGAAATCTCCACCATGCTGGGCAATGAAGAAATCGATGCTCTCAAGGCAATCGGCATACCGATCCATGACTATTTGGTTCTGCCGCGGATCCTGGCACTGACATTCACGATGCCATTACTTTATCTTTATGGTTGCGCGGTCGGCATTTTCGGCGGCTTCATGGTTTCCG
>JBEKGV010000365.1:0-5275 GCA_050012615.1 Acetobacteraceae bacterium
GAGGTGGATCGTTTCGGGAGGCAAAGGAGTCAATACATCACATCCCCGCCATTGGGCGACAGCGTCGCGCCGACATAAAACCCGCCATCCGGGCCCGCGAGCAGCAGCGCCGTGGCGGCGATTTCCTCGGGCCGGCCGAACCGGCCAACAGGCAAAGCATCGATAAACGCCTGGCGATCCTCGGGCGTCATCGTCGCCGTCAAATCGGTCACGATGGGGCCGGGCGCGATGGCGTTGACGCGCACGCCTTTCGGGGTCGCCTCCCACGCCAAAGCTCGGGTAAAGCCCATGATCGCGGCTTTGGCGGCTGAATACGGCGCCGAGTTGACCGCGCCCTTCAGCCCGCGTTGCGAGGCGACGTTGATGATGCAACCGTCTCCGCGCGCGACCATCGCCGGGTAGACGGTCTGCGCCATGAAGAACATGCCCTTCAGGTGAACCGAAATGATGCGGTCGAATTCATCTTCCGTATAGGCCTCAAACGGCTTGCGGATGTTCATGCCGGCGTTGTTGAACAGAATGTCGATCGGACCGAAATCGCGCGCCACCGCGACGGCGAAATCGCGGCCGGCTTTGATGTCGGCGACGTCCACCGATCGATGCATGGCGCGCCTGCCATGAGCTGTGATTTCCGCAGCGGTCTGCTCGGCCCTGGCACCGTCATCGAGATGGCAAAACGCGATATCGGCACCTTCAACGGCGAAGGCGAGCGCCGTGGCACGTCCAATGCCGCGTGAGCCTCCGGTGACGAGGGCGATTTTCCCCGCGAGTTTCATGCTGGTCTCCCATGCTTCGAGGTCATGTTGCCCCTGGTCCCCGGCCAGACCAAGGTCCCGCACATGCGTGTCGCCCGAACCCTCGTCGATTTACATGCGGCTACCGAGGATCTGCGCAGGTCGCATGCCCCGCTCGCCTTGGTTCCGACGATGGGCGCCTTGCACGACGGTCATCGTGCACTGGTCCGCGCGGCGGTGGCGTCGGGTGCGACGGTCGTGACGTCCATTTTCGTCAACCCGCTGCAGTTCGGCGCCACGGAGGATCTCGCGCGTTACCCGCGGGACGAGTCGGGCGACTTCGCGTTGCTGGAGGCGTCCGGCTGCGCGTTGGTCTGGGTACCTGATGCCGCGGCGATGTACCCGCCCGGCGACGCCACGACAGTCACCGTCACAGGACCGGCGGAGAATTGGGAGGGTATGGCGCGTCCCGGCCATTTCCGTGGCGTGACCACCGTATGCGCGAAGCTGTTTGGCCAGGTCAGACCGGACCGCGCCTATTTCGGCGAAAAGGACTGGCAGCAACTGCGGGTCGTCCAACGCATGGTCGATGACCTGCTGCTGCCTTTGGCGATCGTCGCGGTCGAGACGGTACGTGAACCAGATGGCCTCGCGATGTCCTCGCGCAACCGCTTTCTAAATGAAGACGAACGGGAGCGCGCACCGATGGTTTACAGGGCTCTGACTGAAACGGCGGCAGCTCTCGCTGATGGAGGCGTGGCGGGTCGGCCGCTGGCCACCGCGCGCGAACAGCTGACTGACACGGGATTCGCCGTCGACTATTTCGCTCTGGTAGATGGTCGCACGTTGGAGGAAATACCGCGAACCGCTCCAGGTGCACGGCTGATCGCCGCGGCTCGGCTTGGTTCGGTGCGATTGCTCGATAATATCGCGGCTTGAGAACAGCCGCCCAAACCGCCTACCCTGCAGCGGAACAGGGAGCAACCGACTTGATCGAGATCGAACTGAAGGACGGCTGGCGGAAGCTGATCCTCAACCGGCCGGAAAAGCTGAACGCGGTCAATCCGGCAATGTTAAGCGATTTGCTGCGTGCGATTGGCGAAGCGGAATCCGATCCGGCGACCCGCGCATTATTGCTAACCGGCAATGGCCGCGGCTTTTGCGCCGGCCAGGAGCTCGGCCCGGATGTCACTCCTGGGCCTGCCGGGCCGCCAGACCTCGAGACGCTCGCGAACACCTGGCACCACGAGGTTGTTCGTCGTCTGCGGTTCTCCCGCTTGCCCGTGGTCTGTGCCGTCAATGGTGTGGCGGCGGGAGCAGGAGCCAGTTTCGCGTTGGCGTGCGACATCGTGCTCGCGGCGAAAAGCGCGCGTTTCGTGCAAGCCTTTGTGAAAATCGGCCTGGTGCCAGACTCAGGGGCCAGTTTCTTTCTTACCCACTCGATCGGTGAGGCTCGCGCGAGGGCACTGGCCATGTTGGGGGATGCGATCGATGCCGAAACCGCCGCGTCGTGGGGAATGATATGGCGGGCGGTCGACGACGTGGAACTGATGACGCAGGCAGAGGCTCTGACCGCTGGTCTCGCCAAGGCACCTACCGGCGCGCTTTCCCGCATGAAAATTCTGTTCGCCGCCGCTGGAACGAACTCGTTGCTCGAACAACTCGACCTGGAAGCCCGGTTGCAGGGTGACTCTGGCCGCACCGAAGATTACGCGGAAGGAGTGCGGGCGTTTCAGGAAAGGCGCGCCCCCGTGTTCAAGGGATGACCAAGGGGGGGATGAACGACGCGGATGCTCTGGCGCGGCGTTGCGCCGATGCGATGTGGGAGGATGACGCCGCGAGCCGTGGAATTGGGATGACGCTTGACCACGTCTCCACCGGGCGAGCGGTGATGTCGATGCTGGTACGATCCAACATGGTAAACGGGCATGGGCTTTGTCACGGTGGCTTCATCTTCGCGCTCGCCGATTCAGCGATGGCGTTTGCCGCGAATTCGTACGGCGAGCGGGCGGTGGCACACCACGCCGCCGTCACCTTTGTCCGACCGGGACGGCTTGGAGAAACACTGACGGCGGAGGCACAGGAACGGTCGCGTTCAGGGCGATCCGGCATTTATGACGTCCGCGTCACCGGCTCCTCAGACGGCATCGTAGTGGCGGAGTTCCGTGGCAACACGCGACTAAGCGGCGGCCGGTTCTTCACTGGCGGCGAATGAACGGCTAAGACAGCGGCAGCAGAGGGAGGCATCCATGGCGGAGCTATCGCAGAAAACCAAAGACGCACTGAACGGCGCGGCGACCTCGACGTTGACGGGGTTGTTGAACCGGCGAGGATTCAACAACATGTTTTTGCAGGATGTATCCCCGCTGCGGTTGGATATTCCTCGTATGGTGGGGTTCGCTTACACCATGCGGTTCATCCCGCATCGTAAGGACAAGTCCAGTCCTCTGGGCAACGCGCAGCAGAAGGCGATGGAGGAATGCCCTCCCGGCCATGTTCTGGTGATCGATTCGCGCGGCGATGCGCGAGCAGCATCGGCGGGGGACCTGTATATCGGGCGGCTGGCGGCGCGTGGTTGTTCTGGGATCGTGACGGATGGCGGGTTCCGGGATTCCGACGGCATTCTGAAGACGGGGCTGCCCGCTTATCATCGCCGCCCGACGTCGCCGCCCAGTCCGATCGTTCACCAACCGTATGATATCGGACTGCCGATCGCGTGCGGCGGGGTGGCGGTGTATCCCGGCGACGTGATCGTCGGCGACTGCGATGGGGTGGTGGTCATCCCGGCCGATTTGGTTGACGAAATCGCCTCGGAGGCCGCCGCGCAAACCCTGTTCGACGAATTCGCCGAGGCGGAAGTCGCGAAAGGCCGCTCTCTGATCGGGTTATTCCCGGCCCAGAACGATCAGTGCAAGGCGGATTTCGCGGCATGGAAGAAAGCGCGCGGCGTGGACTGATCCTCCTGGGCCGGCCGGACTTGGATCAGCCAAGTGCTTTGACGAGCGCGGTCCGGGCTTCGCTCACACGTTCGAGAGTTTGCGCCAATGTGAACGCCGGCGGAACGCCGATCGTGATATGTGTGACTCCGGCGGCCTGATATTCACGGGCGGTTTTGATCCATGAGTCTGGCCCACCCTCCCCTGCCATCAGCGAACCGCGGATCGGAAAGCCCGCCGGGTCGCGTCCCGCTTCCCGAAGGTATTGCTGGAACCTCGGCACATGCGGCAGGAAGTCGCCGATTGTCATCCAGCCGTCCGCGAGGTGGGCGACCCTGCGAAGCACAAGTTCACCCGTCCCAGTACCGAACCAAATCGGAATGGGTGCCACGAGCGGACGATTGAGGCCGATATTTTCGAAATCGTGAAACCGGCCCTTGTAGGTCACGTATGGCTCGGACCACAGGCGGCGCAGCAGCGTCACCTGGTCCTCGAGCCTCGCGCCGCGGGTGCGCGGATCCTGACCAAGCGCCCGATATTCGGCGGCATTCCAACTGATGCCTACACCGAGATCGAAGCGCCCGCCACTGACCAACGCCAGTTCAGCCGACTGTTTCGCGACCAGACCGGTTGGCAGCGCGGGCAAAATCAAAATCGCGGTCATGAAGCGAATGCGCTGCGTTACACCCGCGAGGAACGCAAACGTCACGAACGGATCGTTGAACGGCCCGACATATTGCGGTGCCGCTCGATCCGGATGGGTCCCAGGCGGCTGGCCCATTACGTGCCCCGCCGTGCTCGTGAAATCGAGGCCGGCTTGCTCCAACGCCGTGGCGTAGTCTCGCATCGCGGCCGCGTCCGGCAACGCTTTCAGAGGAAAGCCGGCTCCGTATTGCATGTTCAGGCGACCCCAAAATCGATCAGGTTGCGCACCGGAGCGCCAGATTTCAGCATCTCGAAGCCTTCGTTGATCTGATCGAGTTTGATCTTGCCCGAGATCAGCGTGTCGAGCTTCAGTCGCCCCTGGCGCCACAGCTCCAGCAATCGCGGCATGTCGACCCGGAAACGATTGCCGCCCATGCTGGTCCCCTGGATTTTACGGTCGCGCAGAAAGTCGGCGCCATGCAATTCGATCTTCGTACCGAACGGGATCATGCCGATGATGGTGGCCACTCCACCGGGCCGCAGCATGGCGAAGCATTGTTCCGCTGTCGTTTTCAGGCCGATCGCCTCAAACGAATAGGGCACGCCCTGGCCGTTGGTCATGTCCTTGACCGCTGCCACCGGATCGACGTTGGAGGCATTGATGATATCGGTCGCACCCATTTCGCGCGCCTTTTCCAGCTTGGATGGATTGGTATCGATGGCGATGATCTTTGACGCGCCGGCAAGCGCGGCGCCGTTCACCGCCGACAATCCGATCCCGCCGCAGCCAACTACGGCGACTGTGGACCCCGGCTCGACTTTCGCCGCGTTGAACACGGCACCGACGCCCGTCATGACACCGCAACCGACCAGGGCGGCGCGATCGAGCGGAATGTCCTTGCCGATTTTCACGACCGCGTGTTCGTGCACCAGCATATTTTCGGCGAACACGGAAAGGTT
>JBEKGV010000366.1:0-5270 GCA_050012615.1 Acetobacteraceae bacterium
GGTGCGGAATCCAGACTTGCAACCCAACCTCTGCCGCCCGATACATCGCCCATGGACGACACCAATCACGATACTACGAGTGCCCCATTAGGCGCTTCGGCCGCGGCCGAGGGACCGCGCTACGATTTCCGGACTGCCGAGCCGAAGTGGCAGGCCGCCTGGTCCGATCGCGCCTGCTTCGCCGTGGCCGACGTTCCGACCGACGGTAAGCCCAAATACTACGTGCTGGAGATGTTTCCCTATCCGTCCGGCAAGATCCACATGGGCCACGTCCGCAATTATACTTTGGGCGACGTGGTCGCGCGGTACAAACGCGCCCGAGGCTTCAACGTGCTGCATCCGATGGGCTGGGATGCGTTCGGCCTGCCGGCTGAAAACGCCGCCCGTGAGCGCGGCATCCACCCCGCCAAATGGACATATGAGAACATCGACACCATGCGCGCAGAACTCAAGCGCATGGGTCTCTCCCTCGACTGGGCGCGCGAGTTGGCGACGTGCGATCCCTCCTATTATCGCCACCAGCAGAAGCTGTTCCTGGATTTTCTGGCCGCGGGCCTCGTGGAGCGCAAGGAAAGTTGGGTCAACTGGGACCCGGTCGACGGAACCGTGCTCGCCAACGAGCAGGTGATCGACGGCAAAGGCTGGCGATCCGGCGCGCCGGTGGAGAAGAAGCAGCTCAGCCAGTGGTTCTTCTCGATCACCAAATACGCACAGGAATTGCTGACCGCGCTGGATACGTTGGACCGCTGGCCGGAACGGGTGCGGTTAATGCAGGCGAACTGGATCGGCCGAAGCGAGGGCGCGCGACTGCGGTTCGAACTGGAGGCGCCGGTTTCCCGTGTCGCCGCGGATGGAACCGCCGGCGGCAAGGAATCGGACATCACGTCTGTCGAAGTCTATACGACCCGGCCGGACACACTTTTCGGCATGTCGTTCCTGGCGATCGCGCCGGAGCATCCATTGGCCGCGGCCGTGGCGGCACACGACCCGGCAGCGGAACAATTCATCGCCGAGTGCCGCAGGTTGGGCACCAGTGAGGCCGCTATCGAGACCGCCGAAAAACACGGCTACAACACCGGCCTACGCGTGAAGCACCCATTCATCGACGGTGTGGCGTACCCGGTCTGGATCGCCAACTTCGTCCTGATGGAATATGGCACGGGCGCGATTTTTGGTTGCCCAGGACACGATCAACGCGATTTGGAGTTCGCGCGGAAATATCGGCTGAACGTCATCCCCGTGGTGCTGCCGCCCGGGGCCGACCCGGCGACATTCTCGATCGGCAATGAAGCTTATATCGGGCCAGGCACAGCGTACAATTCTGGCTTTCTGAACGGGCTCGATGTCGACACGGCGAAACGCGCCGCGATTGACGCGTTGTCCGCCGAGGGAATGGGTGAGGGTGTGGTCAACTGGCGCCTGCGCGACTGGGGCGTGTCCCGCCAACGCTACTGGGGCTGCCCCATCCCGGTGATCCATTGTGACACGTGCGGCGTCGTCCCTGTGCCGGATGACCAGTTGCCGGTGCGGCTGCCGGATGACGTGACATTCGACCGGCCGGGTAATCCGCTCGATCACCATCCGACCTGGAAATATGTCGACTGCCCACAATGCGGCCGCCCGGCTTGCCGCGAGACCGACACGTGTGACACGTTCGTCGACAGTGCCTGGTATTTTGCTCGCTATTGCTGCACGTCGGCGACCGATCGCCCGCTGGTGCGAGAGGCGGTCGATCACTGGATGCCGGTCGACCAGTATATCGGCGGCATCGAGCACGCGATCCTGCATTTGCTCTACTCGCGATTCTTCACCCGGGCCATGAAGGACATCGGCTACGTCGGGGTCGAGGAGCCGTTCGCGGGTATGTTCACCCAGGGCATGGTGAACCACGAAAGCTACCGCACGGCGGATGGGCCAAACGGCATCTGGCTTTATCCGACGGAGGTCGACAAACGCCCGGACGGCGCGGTTTTAAACAAAGCGACCGGCGAACCGGTCGTCGTTGGCCGCATCGAGGCGATGAGCAAATCGAAACGCAACACCATCGACCCCGGCGACATCATCGACCGTTACGGTGCCGACACAGCGCGTTGGTTCATATTGTCGGACAGCCCGCCCGAGCGCGACATGGAGTGGACCGAAGCCGGCGTCGCCGGTGCGTTTCGCTTCACGCAACGGGTGTTCCGGCTATCTGAAAGCGTCGCGCTGGCGGGGCCAAAACCGGATGCATTCGGCGCCGAGGGGCGCGCATTGCGCCGCGCCACTCACAAAACGATCGCGGCGGTGACGGAAGCGTTGGAGAGCTTCGCCTTCAACGTCGCCGTCGCGCGACTCTACGAACTCGCGAACGCGATTACCGACGCCGAGCGCGCCGCCGTCACTGCGGCTGCGGAACCCGCTCTCGACTGGGCGCGCCGCGAAGCGGTAGAAATTCTCGTACGGCTGAGCGCGCCGATGATGCCGCATCTCGCCGAGGAAGTGATGGCCCGGCTCAATCCGGGTGCCGCCACTCTGGTCGCCGATCTCCCGTGGCCGGAGGCTGAGCCTGAACTGCTGATCGCCGACAGTGTCACCATCGCGGTGCAGATCATGGGAAAGCTGCGCGGCACCGTCGCCCTGCCGCCCGACTCGCCCGCCGAGGCAGTGATCGCCGCGGCTGAGGCAGAGCCGAACGTCGCTCATGCCCTCGCGGGCAAGCGCATCGTCAGGCGGATCCACGTGCCCAACCGGATCGTCAATTTCGTGATCGCCGCATGAAGCAGGGTCTGAACCGGCGAGCCGCGCTGATACTTGGCCTCGGTGGGGGCCTCGGTGGGGGCCTCGGCGGTTGCGGTTTCCGGCCGGTCTACATGCCTGCTTCCAGCAAGGATCCCGCACCCTCGGCAGGCCTTGCCGAGATCGAGGTCAAGCCGATTTATGAACGCCCCGGCCAGATATTACGTGAGGCGTTGCTGATGGATCTTAGGTCAGAGCCGGGTACGCCGCGCCGCTACGACCTGCAGGTGAGCTTCTGGATTTCGGGAAACGCGGAGGGCATTCTGAACTTCACCCAGGCCACTCGAGTCCAGTTTATAGGGAACGCGACCTGGACGCTGACGAGCCGCGACAGCAAGCCGGTCAAACTCACTGAGGGTTCCGATCGGCTGGTCGATGGCGTCGATGTCTTTGATTCACAATATTTCGCCCTGGATTTGGACGTTGAGAAGGCGCAACGGCGGATGGCCGAGGCGATGGCCCAACGGATCACGCTCCGCCTCGCCATGTGGTTCCATCAGCATCCTCCGGCCCTGGGATGAAACTCGCACCGGCGCGAGTGGCGGCCTTCCTGCGCGACCCGGGCCCGTGCCGCGCGGTTCTGTTTTACGGAGACGACGCCGGCATGATCCGCGAGCGAGCGGCGGCATTGGTCCGCGCCGTCGCCGGCTCGCTGGACGATCCGTTTCTCGTGGTGGAGCTGGCCCGGGACGACATCGCGCGTATTCCTGATGAGGCTGCCTCGTTGCCGATGACGGGCGGCCGTCGTGTCGTGCGGGTGCGCGAGGCGACCGATGCCGCGGCAGCCCAGATCAGGACGGTGCTGAAATCGCCGGCTCCGGGTCTTGTGGTGCTGGAAGGACCGGGACTCGGCACACGCTCCCGCCTGCGCACGGACCTGGAGGCCGCGCCGGACGGGGTGGCGATCGGCTGCTACCCCGAAGAAGGCCATGCATTGGAAGCCACCATTCGGGAGACACTGAAGCAAGCGGGCGTCTCGATCGATCCGGACGCTCTTTCGTGGCTTTCCGGCCAATTGGGGGCGGACCGCGCGGCGAGCCGGGCGGAACTGGAGAAGCTGGCCTTATATGCCGGAAACGGCGCGCGAGTGGATTTGGAAGCGGCCATGGCGTGTACCGGCGATTTGTCGGGGCTGTCGCTGGACGACGCGCTGTTCGCCGCGACGGCCGGAGATGTGGCGACGGCCGACCGTGCCTTGGAACTGGCGATCGCCGAGGGCGCCGCGCCGGTTCAGGTATTGCGCGCCGGAATCATGCATTTGCAGCGGCTGCAGCGAGCCCGCCTGGCCATGGACGAAACCGGGCTGAGCGCCAGCGAGGCCAGCAAGACGTTGCGCCCGCCAATCTTTTACCGTCGCGTCGGCGGCTTCAACCGAGCGCTCGGCTTATGGTCCAGCGGCGCCCTCGCGGCGGCGATCAATGGGCTTGTGGACGCGGAGCGGGGTTGCAAGAGGACCGGGTGGCCAGATCAGGCCTTGTGCCGCAACGCGGTGCTCGTCGTGGCACGGCGATCGGCTGCGACGAGTACGAGGCGCGCCAAATAATTTAGACAAAAATCGATGAAAAATACTTTCCCGCGGAGGGGTTGCCATGCCACAATGGTTGCAATTGGATGTCGGAACCGGCGAATTAGCGCCTGGGGAAGGAACGGATCATGATGCAGCCACCACGTGCCGTGCCGCTTCCGCACCCGGCGAACCGTGAGCAAAACTTCTTGACTACGGACGATCTGAGCTTGGTCGTCGGTCTCCTGGCCGAGATCGCGCCCGGTTGGTCAGCGGAACTGAACCATGCGAGCCCGAACGAATCGACGATCGTGGTGACGCCTGAGGATGCGAACGATCTGATCGGCCCAGCTTTCGTGTTGAGTCGCACCGATCGGGGGGTGGAGTTGGACCAGTTTCGCTGGGATGAATATCGCGAAATTGGAAAGTTCAGATTTCTGGACGGCGCGCTGGCGGCCATGCGTGCCCGTCTGGTGCCGTTGGTATCCAGGCCCTTTCGGGACAGCAACTGAGGCGTCCTCTGACCGACCGAGGTTCGTCATGACTTTCAATTGGATCATGACAAAGCGGTTTTGTCTGTCGGTCGGTGTTTCCCTGGCCGTCGCGAGCGTGTTGTTGGCGCATCGGTTCCGGCCAGCCCTGGATGCGGATGGGTCAGGGGTCGTCTACGTGTATTTTCCTTCGCTTTGCGCGAAGGCGGGCGACCCAGGCGACTGTCATGAGATTCCGCGTTCCTCCCGCCCGTCGTTCGAGAGCATGGCGGCCTGCTCGGCGCACGCCGACGCGGAACTGCGTATCGAGAACAATCCGCGGATCATGGCCAGCTGCATGAGGCAGCGGGAAGGCTGAGTCCGCCGTCCACTGGCAGTCTGCGGACCGTACTTGACCAGGCGGCCGGGACGATCTCCATAAGCGCTAAGTTAAGAGGCCCGCACCCCAATTTACGCGTCATGGCCGGGCTTGACCCGGCCATCTCTCGCGGCACCGTGCT
>JBEKGV010000367.1:0-5260 GCA_050012615.1 Acetobacteraceae bacterium
CAAAGTTTTCAGGTGCTGAGCCCGGTTCTATCGATCGCCGGCATCACCCTGAAGCCGTGGCAGGACCGTAAGCGCGATGCCACCACGATCCAACGCCAGTTGCAGGATCAGCTCAATCGCGTGGCGGGCATGAAGATCGCAGCATTTCTGCCGCCGGCCCTTCCGGGTGCTCAGGGGTTGCCGATTCAGTTTGTTTTGAAATCGTCTCAGCCGATCGCGTCGCTTTACCCTTTGGCGCAGAAATTTCTCGCTGACGCCGCGGACAGCGGAATGTTTCTGTTCATCGATTCCGACCTGAAGATCGACGCACCGCAACTCGCCATCGAAATCGACCGTGACAAAGCCGCTCAACTGGGCCTTTCAATGACCCAGGTCGGTAGCGCACTGGGTGGACTTCTAGGCGGCGCCTACACCAATTATTTCAGCCTTGGCACGCGGTCCTATAAAGTGATTTCTCAGGTGCAACAGCGCTCGCGGCTGACAATCGATCAGGTGATGCGGTATCAGATCGCGACGGTGAATGGCACGCCGATCCCGGTGTCCGCCATAGCAACGGTTCGTCAACAGACAGTGCCGCAGTCGATCACCCATTTTCAACAGCAGAACTCCGCCACGATCTCGGGCGTCCCGGCGCTCGGCGTGTCGCAGGCCGAGGCACTGCAAACGCTGCGTGATCTCGCGGCGCGCACGCTGCCGGGTGACGTGCTGATCGACTACGCCGGACCGCTGCGTCAGTTCGTTCAGGAATCGAGCGGGTTCGTCGGTACGTTCGCTCTGGCGCTGATCATCATTTTCCTGACGCTGGCAGCATTGTTCGAGAGCTTCCGCGATCCGCTGGTCATCCTCGTCTCAATCCCGATGTCGGTCGCGGGAGCATTGATCTTCATCAGTCTGGGCCTCGGTGGTGCGTCACTGAACATTTACACGGAGGTCGGTCTGGTCACTCTGATGGGCCTGATCAGCAAACATGGAATCCTGATCGTCGAGGTGGCGAACGAGGCGCAGCGATCCGGGCGAAGCAAACTGGACGCGATCGTTTATGCCGCCGGCTTGCGGTTGCGGCCGATCCTGATGACGACCGCGGCGATGGTGTTGGGCGTGGTGCCGTTGATCACCGCGTCCGGCGCGGGCGCCGCGTCGCGATACAATATGGGGCTCGTGATCGCCAGCGGCCTGTCGATTGGCACCCTGTTCACGCTGTTCGTTCTGCCGGCGGTGTATCTGGTCATCGCGGCGCGTCATACGACGGACGAGGCGATGGCGTTTGGTCGCGCGTAGGCCCGGCTTGTTTCGGCCAGCTATTTGAATCGCGGCATGACCTCCAGGCAGTAAAGGCGCAGCGACTTCATGACCTGTGCGTGGCTTAGCACGCTACCAATGTTGATCTCCGCCGAGATCCCATCCAGCCCAGAGGTATCGCGCAATTCTTCTATGCGGGCGGCGACGATGTCGGGCGTTCCAACGATGCCCTTCTGCTGCAATGCCGCCTCATAAGTTAAAGGACCGCGCACGAGATCCGCGCGGTACGTAGCAAACCGCATCAGCCCCTCCTGGGCCTCGGCAAGCGCCTGCTGGATGGTGTCGGCGACATAGATTGGCACCTGCAGATAGGCCTCGCCCTCCCCTTTGTGTCCAGCGGCGCGCCAGGCCTCGCGATAGGTGCGGACATTGGCGGCCAGATTGTCCATGGGGCTGGCCCGTAGTGCGGCGAACAGCGGATAGCCGAGCGTCCCGATCGCGCCATAGGTGTCGGGTTGACTCGCGGCGACCCGGATCGGCGGATGCGGCTGCTGCAGCGGGCGTGGCACCAGCGTGAAATTGTCGAAGCTCCAGTAATGGCCGTGATGCGAAGCGACCGGCTCGGTCCACGCCTGCTTGATGATATCGAGGCTTTCAGCAAAGCGATCCTGACTCTCCTGGTAAGAAATGCCGTAGGCGTCGTAGGCGCGAGGAAACGCGCTGCGGCCGACGCCAAAGACCAGTCGGCCGCCGCTGATCTGGTCGATCGTCGCTGTTTCCTCGGCGAGCCGCAGCGGATGGCCCAGTGGCAGGATCTGAACGGCGGTGCCGATCTTGATGCGATGCGTGCGAGCGGCGATGGCGCTCGCCACCGTGAGCGGTGCGGTTAACAGAGAACGGGTCGGGTTCATATGGATTTCAGCGAGCCAGACGATGTCCAGTCCCCAACGCTCGGCGGCCTCGATTTGCGCGAAAGATTGCGCGAAGGCTTCGGTCTGCGACTTCGCCCCCGCGGATAAGAATTCGTGAAAAATGCCGAATTCCATAGGCTCGTCCCTTCTCTTCGCGCCTTCCACCGTCTTGGTCGGGCGCCCGCGAGAGCTATTGTCGGCTTTGACGTTCACGGCAACAAGGTACTCCGGCAGCATGCGCCACGGCTGACAATGTCCCAGGGGTGGGCCGGCCCTTGACGGGACCGGCCCGGTCCCCTACCGCTGCTTCCGGATGATAGTCTTCCAGGTGATCTTGACTTTTACCTCAAGAATCACAATGATCAGCGGTAGGAAGATTGAGATGTACCGGATCTCATCCTCCTCTGGTGAGCCGGCGGGGTTATTCCCGCCGGCTTTCCCTTTTTGAGGCCAAGATATGAATGAAGCATTTAGTGTGTGCGTTATCGCATTCGCGGCCGAGAGAACGCGACCTACCGTCGAGCGCAGTGCCGCGTGAGATTCTCCGGTCAAGCCGGAGGATGACGGTTGTGGTTGAGGCGGAGGATGACGACCGCGGTTGGGCCGGAGGATGACGGAGATGGCTACACTCGAGGGATGACGGTCGTAATCAGGCCGGAGGCTGATCGGTACGATCAATCCGGGGCCAGATTGTTATCTGGCAGCAATAGAAACTCATCGGCTTGCCTACACGGATTGTTAACGAACCCCGGGCATGATGGGTGCCGGCAGGCGGATCTCCGCCTGCATTCATCAGCAGATCGGGATAAACCGAATGGTAACCTGGATTCTTCGCGTCATTTTCTTGATGCCGCTGCTCTTCACCGTGACGTCCTTCGCGGCGGACAACGGTACACCGGACGAGGCAAAAGCGATGGCGATCCGCGCGGGCGATTTGCTCAGAAGCGAGGGGGCCGAGAAAGCGTTTCCCGAGTTTAACAATGGTGCTGCTTTCCACGACCGCGATCTCTACGTCATGGTTTACGACCAGACGGGTAAGTGCGTCGCGCACGGTGCCAATCCGGCGCTGATCGGCAAGTCGTTGATCGACCTCAAGGACACCGACGGCACGTACCTCATCAAGGATCTTGTCGGCGTCGAAGATTCAGGCTGGATCGACTACAAGTGGCCGCATCCGACGACCAAGAAAATCGAGCCGAAGACGACGTACGTGGTGCATGTCGGCGATTATCACATTGGGGTCGGCGCTTATAAATAACGGCAGAAAATCGAGGCGTCCGCATGATCGCCTGGTTCGCCAATCTCCGGATCGAAGCAAAGAGCGCGCTGGCCCCTGCTCTCGCCATCATCGGGTTGATTGGCGTGGCCGCCGGATCGACTCTGGTCTTCGCACGGCTGACACAAGATTTCCGGTCGCTGAACGAAACCTCGTTCGTCCGCTACATGGAGGCAACGCAGCTCAATCGCACAGCGCTCCAGGTAAACGCGGAACTTTATGCGATCAGTTCGCTTGCCGCCAATTCAACCGACTCCGCGCAGGTCGCGGCACGCACCATGTCGGTGCTTAAGCGAATCGATGAGCTGACTGCCACCGCGAACTCCGTCGCTGAATTCGCTGGTGACGCCCGCGATCGTCAGTCGATCGTCGCGGCGCTCGCGGCCTATGCCAAGAGCGCCCGGGACATGCTCGACATGACGGCGGTGGACTCAGGTATGGCATTGCTTTTGATGAGCACCGTCGAGGGCGACTTCGGCAAACTGGAGGGACAGCTCAGCGCTCTGGTTGAGACGGTTGATCGCGGCCGCACAGAGACATATCGGGACGCCTTGGCCTCGATCGGCGTGGCACGTGCCAGCCTGATCGGCGGCACGATCCTGGCCACGCTGCTGGCGATCATCGCCGCGGCGGTGGCTGCGCGCGCGATCAGCCGTCCCGTCGTCGCATTGACCGCGACGATGACACGTATGGCGGAAGGGGAGAGCGACGTCGCGATTGCCGGACGGGAGCGCCGCAATGAACTTGGTGCGATGGCACGCGCCCTCGAAGTCTTCAAAGAGCACGCGGTTGAGCGAGCGCGGTTGCTGCGTGAACAGGAGGTTGAGCGCGAGGCTCGTCTGGCGCGCGGACTTGGCCTTGAGGCGCGCGTGAAGGAATTCGAGAGCGGGGTGGCGACAATCCTCGGGACCTTCTCTGTCGCCGCCACCGATCTCGACGCAGCTGCGCGGACGATGTCGGCGCGTGCCGGAGAGACGGCGGAGCAAAGTTCCGCGGTCCTTGCTGTCGCCAATCAGACAAGCGCCGACGTCCAGACGGTTACCGAGGCGGCTGAGCAATTGGCCGCCTCAATCGCTGCCATCGCCGGTCAGGTCGCGCGCTCTTCGAGGATAGCCCAGGATGCCGTTGGTCAGGCGAGGCGGACCAATGAGGCGGTCGGCGGTCTTGCTGTCGCGGCGGGGAAGATCGGCGAGGTGGTGTCGCTGATCCAGTCGATCGCCGGTCAAACCAATCTGCTCGCGCTCAACGCAACGATCGAGGCGGCGCGCGCCGGCGAGCACGGCAAAGGTTTCGCCGTGGTCGCTTCCGAGGTGAAGCTGCTCGCCGGTCAAACCGGGCGGGCCACAGAAGAAATCTCTGGTCAGATCCAGGCGATTCAGTCCGCGACCGATGCGGCCGTCGAGGCGATCCGCGCGATCAGTGGCACGATCGCGGAGATCGACCAAATCTCGACTACGATCGCAGGCGCGGTCGAGCAGCAGGGCGTGGCGACACGGGAGATCGCCGGCAGCGTTCAGCACGCCTCAGCCGGCACCCGGGAAATGAGCACGAGCGTTCTGGGGATGAGCCGGTCCTCCGAGGAAGTAGGCACGGCAGCGGCTCATGTACTTCAGT
The DNA here is from genome assembly GCA_050012615.1 of Acetobacteraceae bacterium. GTDB lineage: Bacteria > Pseudomonadota > Alphaproteobacteria > Acetobacterales > Acetobacteraceae > Rhodopila. The sequence goes on from JBEKGV010000367.1 coordinate 5,041, forward strand.
CCGCCGGGGAGCTTGCCGTCGAATCAGAAGCGTTGAAGGCGCGGGTTGAGTCTTTCCTCGCGACGGTTGCCGCCGCGTGATCGGTCTGTCGTGTGGCCTGGCCAATCGCCGTAAGTCTTGACTCATGTGTTGCCCGGCCATGACTGTTAAGAGGTATCAATGCGCCAGCGGCACGATTGCGCCGCGCGGCAGACCGTGTTCTTCGAGTGCTGGCAGTTTA
>JBEKGV010000368.1:0-5251 GCA_050012615.1 Acetobacteraceae bacterium
CAACAGCCTGGCTCGCAAACAGATGCCGCTCTTGCCGCTTACGCCGACTTGCTGCGCAAGTGGAACGGCACCATCAATTTGGTCAGCGCCGCCGATCTACCGCTGCTCTGGCCGCGCCACATCGAAGACAGCCTGCAGCTTGGCTCCATTGCCGGACCATTGCCGCCTCGCGCGATCGATCTTGGTTCCGGCGCCGGATTTCCTGGGCTTATTCTGGCGATCGCGTTTGGTATCCAGGTCGAACTGATCGAACAAGATCAGCGCAAGGCGGCGTTTCTGCGAGAGGCCGTGATCGTGACTGGCGCTCCCGCCCGGGTCCACGCGATGAAGATCGAACAGGCCCGGTTGCCGCCGGCGCCATTGGTCGTCAGCCGCGCTCTGGCGCCATTGCGGGGGTTGCTGCGCTTCGCCAGCCCGTTGCTGACCGAGGACGGGTTTTGTCTGTTTCACAAATCCCGGGCCGCCGAGCCCGAAATAACGGAAGCGGAACGGCATTGGTCGATGAAAATCGAGCGGATTCCCAGTCGGACCGATGCCAACGGCATGATCCTGCGGGTGAGCGATCTCCACCCCATCGGCTGATTTGGTGATGGCCCAGGGTGTTTGTAGACTATGGGGCCGTGACGGATGAGGGACCGAATGGACGACAACGTGACGCCTGATCCTCAGGCGGTGCTGGATGATTTGCAGCGTCAGGCCACACGCTATGAAACGCCATGTGGCGAGGGCCGCATGATCTGGCATTTGTGGGACCGATCCGGCGGTCGAGCGCCTGTCGTGGTTTTGTTCCATGGCGGTGCCGGTTCCTGGCGGCACTGGGTACGGAACATTCCGGTGCTGGTCGAAACCTATCGGGTCCTGGCGCCTGATTTGCCTGGCCTCGGCGAGTCCGACTTTCCACCCGATGGCGACAACGCAGGACCCGTCGCTCAAATCGTGGCAGATGGCATCGATCAGATCATCGGCGCTGACACCGGTTTCGATGTCGTTGGATTTTCTTTCGGTGGAACCATGGCGGCCTGTGTCGGAGCGTTGCGCGGCAAGCGCGTTCGTTCCGTGACGATCATCGGCTCCTCGGGTGTCGGTGCGGTTGGCTCGTCGGTCAGGTTGGAGAAAGTGCGGCACCTCGAGGGACAGGAGCGCCGCGACACCCACAAGATCAATCTCAGTCGGCTGATGATCGCCGACCCCGCGAAAATCGACGATCTGGCCGTCGCCATCCAGGATTGGAACACGGTCCGGTCTCGGCTGAAAACACCTGCCATTTCGCGCAGCGGAGTCATCCTGACGGCGATCGATGCATTGCAGTCGCCGCTGAACGGCATGTGGGGCGAGCTCGACGCGCCAGCCAATCCGAAAGGGCCGGAGCGCGTCGCCACGTTGAAAGCGCGCAAACCCGACGCGGATATCCGTTTGATTCCGAAGACCGGACACTGGGCTGCCTACGAGGCGCCCGAGATCGTGAACAAGACGCTGCTGGAAATGCTGGCCCGCACTCGGCCCGCTGGAGATTAATGCAATGACCGACGCAAGCGAGATCGCCACGGGTCCCGGTGAGACGATGGGAAATGCCGGTCCGGGAATGCTCGATGGCGTGCGGGTGATCGAAATCGCCGACGAACGAGCGGAATATACCGGGCTTTTAATGGCGGGGCTCGGCGCCGAGGTCATCAAGATCGAGCCGCCGGAAGGCAATGCGACAAGGCGGATCGGTCCATATCTGGACGACAAGCCGGGCCCGGATCGCTCGCTGTTCTTTTGGCATTACAATCGAAACAAAAAATCCGTGGAACTGGATTTGCGGGAACAGCCGGGCCGCGAGCGTCTGCTGCATTTGCTGGAAGGCGCCGATGTGCTGCTGGATTCCAGTTGCGGTGCGGTTAACGCCGTGCTCGGCCTGGATCGCGCTGCGTTGGAAAAGCGCTTCCCCAAACTGGTCATCGCGCGCATGACGCCCTTCGGCGATGACGGACCGTGGAAGGATTTTCATGGCTCGGACCTGATCCATCTCGCTCTGGGCGGGGTGATGATGAATTGCGGTTACGATCCCGATCCGAAGCTGGAATACGACACGCCGCCGATCGCACCACAGTGCTGGCACGCTTATCACATCGCCGGCGAGCAACTCGCCACCGGCATCATCGCCGCGCTGATCAACCGGCATCGCACCGGGCTTGGCCAGGACGTTTCGGTCGCGATCCATGAGGCGGTATCGAAAAACCCCGAACTGGACATCATGCACTGGGTGATGCGGCGCGTGCCGCTGTGGCGACTGACCTGCCGCCACGCGCTGGAAACGCCCAATGCGTCGCCAAGCATCGTGCATACCAAGGATGGGCGATGGTTCATCTCGCATGGGATGGGCGCGCGGGATCTGAAGAACCTCGTGCCACTGCTTGAGAAGTATGGAATGCAGGCGGACTTGCAGCCGCCGGGACCGGATGTCGATTTGAAGGCGCGCGCGGTGCCGGGGTCGACGGCTTCGGACGAGGCGCGGGCGCATATGCTGGACGTGGTGCAACGTTTCGTGCGTGCCTGGACGTACGAAGACATGCCGTGGCTGGAAGCACAGGAATCCGGTCTGCTTTGGGCGCCGATCCGCAAGCCGCATGAGAGTTCGTTGGATGAACATTGGCTCACGCGCCGCAGCTTTGCTGATGTTCCGCATCCGGAACTGGGGAGATCGTTCCGCTACCCGACCAGCAAGTGGCTGGCGACCAGGACCAGTTGGAAAGTCGGCAGACGGGCGCCGCTGGTCGGCGAAGATACCGAAACGGTGTTCGCTGCGCCGGCGCGGCGTCCGTTCGTGCCGGCGCAACCGAAGCCGTACGAACGCGACAACCGCTCCGCGCTTCACGGCAAGCCGTTTCCGTTGCAGGGTGTGAAAATTCTTGATTTCGCCTGGTTCCTTGCCTCCGCTGGTGGCACACGGTTTCTGTCGGCTCTGGGCGCGGAAAGTTACAAGGTGGAATGGAAAGACAATCCTGATACTCGACTGGCGGCGATGGCGCCGATCGGTGGACGGGAGGCGCGCGATAAGGCGACCGGTCCGCTGCCCGGCGTGAAAGATCTCAACATGGGCGGGCAATTCAACAACAAGAACGCCGGCAAGCGCGGCATTTCGCTGAACATTCGGCATCCGAAAGGTTTGCAAATCGCCAAGGACCTGGTGCGGATCTGCGACGTCGTGGCAGAGGGATTTTCGCCAGGCGTACTGCAGCGACTCGGGCTGGGTTACGATGTGCTGAAATCGATCCGGCCCGACATCATTTATATTCAGCAATCAGGCATGGGCGCGCACGGCAAATATGGCCGGATGCGCACGGTGGGACCGGTCGCGGCGGCGTTCGGCGGTCAGGCGGACATGTCCGGCCTGCCGGAACCGGCGATGCCGGTGGGCTGGGGCTATTCCTATCTCGACTGGATGGGCGCTTACGGTTACGCGCTCGCGCTGTTGGGTGCGATCTATCATCGGGAAAAGACGGGTGAGGGACAGTGGATCGACGCTTCCCAGTGTGAATCAGGGCTTTTCCTGACCGGCACGACGGTGCTGGACTGGTGGGCGAACGAACGCGTGTGGCGGCGCTACGGCAATCGTTCGCCGTATAAACCCGCGGCCCCGCATGGCGCGTTTAAGTGTCTGGGCCAGGATCGCTGGGTGGCGATCGCCTGTTTCACCGATCACCAATGGCGCACCGTGGCGAAGTTCGCCGGTATCGATGATAAACGCTTCGCCACGCTGGAGGATCGGCTGCTGCATCAGGACGCTCTGGACGCGGCGGTGGGGGCCTGGACCGCGACGAAGGCCGCCGAGGACGTGATGATGACATTGCAAAACGCCGGCGTTCCGGCGGGGGTCTGTCAGAACTCGGAAGATCGTTGCGACAACGACCCGCAACTGCGGCATTTGAAGTGGCTGACCGAGGTCACCGGCACGAAGATCGGCACCTGGCCGATTTACGAACTGCCGATGAAGTTTTCTCGCACCCCAGCTTATATCGGCGGCGTGATCGATCGCGGCGCACCGGGCTATGGCGAGGATAATGAATGGCTTCTGACGACCATGCTCGGCATGTCGAAATCGGATGTCGAGAGGTTGGCGGAAGAAGGCGTGATTTGATACCGGTAACGAAATGAGTGGCCGGCCGAACAGGCCCCAAAAGGTCATCACCCGCCCCCAATACGTCATCCCCCGGCTCGTCCGGGGGACCTGTTGAGGCACTGTGCGGCGATTGATGGCCGGCTCGGTGGCCGGCCATGACGTTGTTGCGTCGGTACGACGGCAGATTACGTGACAGGCCCAGGAGGCCAGAGCGTTTGTGTCAGAACCCGGGCCATGATGTCGATGGCCTGGTCCGCCGCACGGATCAACCGCCCCATGCTCATAAACCCGTGGATCTGATCCGAATAATGCAAGTGAACCACGCGCACATCTTCCCGCTCCAATCGTTTCGCGTAGTCGATCCCCTCATCGCGCAACGGATCGTGAGCACAGGTCAACACCAGAGCAGGAGCGGTTCCGGCGACGCTGGCCACGCGGATGGGGGATGCTCGCCAGTCGCTTTCGTGTCCTTTCGCATAGTAATCGATGAACCATCTCATCGTCGCCGATGTCAGCGGCACCCCTGGGCCGATCGTGGTGGACGAAACCGTCGTCATCATCATGTCGGTCGCGGGATAAATCAGCAGTTGGAACGCGATCGGCGGTAGTGTGCCGTCGCGCGACATCAGCGCCATGACAGCCGCGAGATTTCCGCCCGCCGAATCCCCGCCAACCGCGACCTTGCCGGCATCGACGCCCAGGGCCGCCGCGTTCTCGAAGACAAATTTCGTGACGGCGAGGCAGTCGTCGACAGCCGCCGGAAACACGTGTTCGGGCGCCATGCGGTAATCGACCGAAATGACCCGGCAGCGGACCGCGTTGGCGAAGCGCCGGCAAACGCCGTCGTGCGAGTCGAGATCGCCCAGAAGCCAGCCGCCGCCGTGGTACCAAACCAGTGCCGGCAGCACGTCCGAGGCATCTGTCCCGGCAGGCCGATAAAGGCGAACGCGGATTGGTCCGAGGGGACCCGCAACGGTCGTATCGCTGGATTCCGCGACGTCCTCAGGCGGCGGTTGCAGGAGTTTGCGGCTGGCGGAATACGCCTGGCGCGCCTCGTCGGGTGTCAGAGTTTCGAATGGCGGCCGGCCCGCTAGCCGGATCATGTCGAGTACGGACCTCGTATCCGGATCAATCGCCATTCCGCCTCTT
>JBEKGV010000369.1:0-5250 GCA_050012615.1 Acetobacteraceae bacterium
GCCTAAGCGCCGTCGCGGCCCACATCAACTGGGCCGTGACCCATCCGCCAAAAGTCAGGCACCAGGCCGCGCCGCGACGATGAGGCCGCGAGCAGTGTGACCAGGAGGCGGATGTACATGGCGGCCAACAGCAAATTGTCGCGAATGTATTTGAAATGTGAGACGCCGCCTTCGTCGCGATGAAAATACCGCACCGGCGTCGCGACATTAATCGGCTGCACACCCCGCCAGCATAACCGGATGACCGCCTCCGAATCGAAATCAAATCGTCGCATACCGGACGTGCGATCAAAGATCTCGAGCAATGGAACGATCGGATAGACGCGAAATCCGAACAGCGAATCCCCGATCCCTCCGCCGGGCGTCACCAAACCGGTGCAGAAATTCGCGATCTTGTGGCCGAAAATCCGGATGCGCGGGGCGCTCTCATCGAACACCGGAAAGCCCAGTACCATGGCCGCCGGATGCGCGAGAGAAACGGCGATCATCTCCCCGACATGCGCGGTCGAATGCTGACCGTCCGCGTCCATCGTCAGCGCATGCGTGAAACCCTTCCTCCGGGCGAGGCGTAGCCCCTGCAGGACAGCTTCGCCCTTGCCCTGATTTCTCGGCAGAACGCATGCGAACAGCGCCGGATCGCCCTCGGTCATTCGGATGAGCGCTTCGCCGGTTCCATCCGTGCTGCCGTCGATCACGACAATGACCGGCTGGCCAGGCCGTCGGACACTGGCGATTGTTTCAAACAGCCTGGCTCCGGTGTTGTAACTCGGGATCAGGACGATATGGGCCGGCCGATCGGCGCTCATACAAGACCTTCAAACGATGGACGCGTGCAGCGCGGTCCGAGCCGCGCGTCCGCGAGAACGTTGCCCAAGAAATCGTGCGACGGTCACGCTCCGCCGGACTTCACCGCTGAGGCGTTCGCGTTCCTGTCCGCGGTGCGCGCCCATTTCGCCGCGATGTCCTTGAGATAATACATGCCCTTGAACAACCACAGACGCATGTGGATGGGCGACGGACGGAACACGTCGCCCGACAGCAGCGACAACACCGCCTCCCGCAGTCGCAGCGGATTGCCATGCCGCATGAACAGCGCACGGATCCCCGGCCGGTTGATGCGATAGATGAACCAGGAGAACCGCACCATCGCCCGATCGACATCCGCTTGATATCGGCGAAGGACACGCTCCGCCTTGGCCCCCGGACCGTGCAGGCAGGCGGTGACCGCGTCGGCGGCAAGAAACCCGCCCTTCATGGCGAGCAAAACGCCTGAGGAGAACACCGGATCGATGAAGCCATACGCGTCGCCGACCATGATGTAACCCGGTCCCGAGATGCGGCTGGACTTGTACGAATAATTGCCGGTCGCGGTTGGCGGTCCGGTCAGTTCCGCGTCGCGCAGCCGGTCCGACAGCGCCGGCGACATGGCGATCACGCTTTTGAAGAATGTCGTTACGTCGGTCTTACGGCTCTTGATGAAATCCGCGTGGCAGACCGCACCGACGCTGGTCGTTCCGTCCAGCAGCGGGATGAACCAAAACCAGCCGTGATCGAACCAAAACAGGCTGATGTTGCCCGCGGCCCTTCCGGGAAGCCGTCGCGCGCCGGTGAAGTGGCCGTAGATAGCGGCGCTATGATGGCGCCGATTGCTGGTTTTGGTGGCGAATTTCGTGGCGAGCAGCGTATCGCGCCCCGAAGCATCGACCAAAAACTTCGCTTCGAATTGTTGTTCCTGGCCGTTCTCCCCGGTCGCACGCGCGACGACACCGCCTTGCGCGGGGAAATCCACCCCGGTGACGCGGCAGCCTTCGATCACCTGAGTTCCCGCGGCCGCGGCGTTCTTCAACAGGACGTGATCGAACTCCGACCGCCGGACTTCGTAAGCCGACGGGAACCGCTTGTCCCACCCCTGAGCGAAGTCGAGCGTCGACGGCTTGTCGTGCCAGGGAGACACGAGTTCGGCGCCATATTTCGGGATCCCGATATGGGCGATCTCGTCGGCCACGCCGAGTTCCTCGAACAGCGGCAGGTTCATGGGCAGCAGCGACTCGCCGATGTGAAATCGAGGGTGATGTTCTTTCTCCAGCAACAGGACGCGCTCCCCGCGACGGGCCAGCAACGTCGCGACCGTCGATCCGGCGGGTCCGCCGCCGACGACAAGCACGTCGAAGGGTTCGTTGGAGGATGTTGTCATCGCATCGACCTTGGGCACACGTTGATCAGGACACAGCGTCGGATCATACAAGCGAAGCGTGACGTGACGCCAGTTCCGATGAGGGCGCTGTCGGTGAGAGCGCCCCGAGGCATGGTCGTTACACCGTCATGGCCGGGCCTGACCATCTCTCGCGACACCGCGTCGGCCGGGTCAGGCGGCCATGACGCGAGGATATGTCGCCCTTCAGCGATTCCCGGTGCCGGCGCGAACCTCCAAAGGTTTGCCTACGTGCTGTCGTCCGCCAGCAGCGCCGCGTTACCGCCCGCCGCGGCGGTGTTGACCGAGACAACCCGTTCTTCGGCGAAACGAAATAACGTGATCGGGCCACCCGCTTTGGGACCCGTGCCGGACAGGCCTCGGCCGCCGAATGGTTGCACGCCGACCACGGCACCGATCTGGTTGCGGTTCACGTAAGCATTGCCGACGCGCAATCGGCCAATGATATGCCGCTGCACCGTTTCGATGCGAGAATGCACACCCAATGTCAGCCCGAAGCCGGACCCCGCGATGTCATCGAGCAGCGCATCCAACTGAGCCGAGGCGTAACGAACGACGTGCAGGACCGGTCCGAACACCTCCCGCCGCAAAGCCGCCGCGTTGGGGAGCGGAAACGCACGCGGCGCGAAAAACGTGCCGTGTTCGATCCCGGCCGGTTTGTCGAGTGCGAACACCGGAGGCCCCATCGCCGCCGCATAATCTTCCAGTGCCGCCAACGCCTCCGCATCGATGACCGGCCCGACATCCGTCGCGGGGTCGAGCGGGTCGCCGATCACCAGCGTCTCCGCCGCCCCGCGCAACATCGTCAGCATGCGATCGGCGACATCCTCCTGCAGGCACAGCAGCCGTAGCGAGGAGCAGCGCTGGCCCGCCGAACCGAACGCAGAGGTCAACACGTCGCCCACCACTTGTTCGGGCAATGCGGAACTGTCGACGATCATCGCATTGACCCCGCCCGTTTCCGCGATGAACGGCAGAATCGGGCCGGGTCGAGCGGCCAGATCGCGGGCGATACTTCGCGCTGTTTCGGTGCCTCCGGTGAACGCCACCCCGGCGATACGCGGATCGTTCACCAGCGCCGCGCCGACGCGACCGTCGCCGGGCAGCAAATGCAACGCGTCTTCGGGAACCCCGGCCTGGTGCAGCAATTTCACCACGCGCGCCGCGATCAACGGTGTCTGTTCAGCAGGCTTGGCCGCGACGGCATTGCCGGCGGCGAGAGCGGCGGCCACCTGTCCGGTGAAAATCGAGAGTGGGAAATTCCATGGCGAAATACAGGCGAACACGCCTCGGCCGCCCAGAGACCATGTGTTGGCCTCGCCGGTCGGCCCAGGAAGGTCGCGTGGGGCGGTGAAATGCTCTCGAGCGCGGGCGGCGTACCAACGGCAGAAATCAGCCGCCTCGCGCACCTCGGCGATCCCGTCAACCAACGTGCGGCCCGCCTCGCGCGCCAGCAGGAACAGCAATTCAGCCCGCGCCGCCTCCATCAAATCAGCGGCACGGTCGAGTGCCGCCGCCCGCGTGACGCCCCCAGCCTCGTCCCACCGGCGCCAGCCTCGCGACAGCTTCGTCAATGCGGCGTCGATCTCGGCCGTGGTGGCTTCCGCGACCTTGCCGATCAGACGGCGGCGGTCGGATGGATCTCTGATTTCCCGCACAGGGCCATCGCCAGGCAGGTCCAACGGGACCGGCGTCGAACGGATCGACGTGAGCAGTTCAGGCGCGCCGGCACGATCCGCCAGATCCACCCCCGCCGAATTCGAACGGTCCGGATAGAGGGCGCGCGGCGATCGAATGCGTGGCGACGGTTCGCCACGGAGTTCCCGCATGCGCGTCACGGGGTCGGCGATGATCGCGTCCTCGGGCACGGCCGGATCGACCAAACGGTGCACGAAACTGGTATTGGCACCGTTCTCCAGCAAGCGCCGCACCAGGTAGGCCAACAGATCTTCATGCGATCCGACCGGAGCGTAAACGCGTACCGGGCAGCTGGTCCCGACGATACCCTCGTAAAGCGCTTCTCCCATGCCGTGCAGGCGCTGCATCTCGAAGTTCGTATCGCCGGCGGCTTCCAAAATCACCGCCAGGCTATGAGCGTTATGCGTAGCGAACGCCGGCCGCAGCACGTCTCTCCGCGCCAGCATCCGCAGCGCACAGGCGATCCATGACACGTCGGTGGCGGGCTTGCGCGTGAACACCGGGAAGTCGGCGTAGCCCTGCTGCTGCGCGTGCTTGATCTCGGTGTCCCAGTAAGCGCCCTTCACGAGACGCACCGGCACGCGGTGGGCCGTTCGCGCGGCGAGGTTCGCGGTCCAGTCCACCAGCGCCAGCGCCCGCTTCTGGTAAGCCTGGACCACCAGACCCAGGCCGTCCCAGCCGGCCAGCGCCGGATCAGTTAAAACCGCGGCGAAAATATCCAGGCCGATTTCGAGCCGATCGGCCTCCTCGGCGTCCACCGTCAACCCGATGTCGCTGTCCTTCGCCGCTCGCGCGAGTTCGGTGAGAGCCGTGATCAGGTCCGGCACGCAACGTCCCGCCTGGAGCGGTTCGTAACGGGGGTGCAACGCGGACAGCTTCACCGAAATCCCCGGCCCCGATACGGGTCCTCCGCCGGTTCGTCCAGCAACGCCAATCGCATCCTGATAGGCGCGCATGTAGCGTTCGGCATCGGCTCGGGTGCGCGCGGCCTCACCGAGCATATCGAAGCTGTAGCGCCAGCGCCGCGCCGTACCCGTTCCCGCGCGGGACAACGCTTCCTCGATCGTTCGGCCCATGACGAATTGCCGCGCCAATACCCGCATGCCCTGACGCAGCGCGGAGAGGATCAGCGGCTCGCCGACCCGCCGCACCATCCGCCTGATCACGCCCGAAAATCCGCCGCCGTCCGCGTCGTCGAGCGCCATCACGCGGCCGGTCAGCATGAAAGCCCAGGATGAGGCGTTCACCATGAGGTTGTCGGCGTGGCCGAGATGGGTTTCCCAGTCGGCGGTGGAAAAGCGATCCTCGATGAGGGCGTCGGCGGTCGCGGTGTCGGGAAT
>JBEKGV010000370.1:0-5249 GCA_050012615.1 Acetobacteraceae bacterium
CCGGGGGTTATTTCACTATTCTTCCGCAACGACCACTACAAGGACCAGGAGGCGTACCTGTTCGCGATCGCGGAAGCGATGCGCGGCGAGTACGAGGCGATCGCCGCCTCCGGGATCATGGTGCAGATCGACTGCCCGGACCTGGCGATGGGCCGGCACATTCAATACGCCGACCTGTCCATCGAGGAATTCCGCAAGCGGGCGCGGCTCCATATCGAGGCGTTGAACCATGCGCTGGCGGCGATCCCGCCGGACCGTGTGCGAATGCATCTGTGCTGGGGCAATTACGAGGGCCCGCATCATTGCGACGTGCCGCTCGCCGACATCATCGATGTCGTCTTCACGGCCCGGCCGGCGACGATCTCGTTCGAGGCCGCCAACCCGCGGCACGCGCATGAGTGGACCCTGTTCGAGCGGGTCAAACTGCCGGAAGGCAAGACCATTATCCCAGGTGTTATCGAATCGAAATCAAATTTCATCGAGCATCCGGAGCTGATCGCCCAGCGCATCGCCCGCTATGCCAACCTTGTTGGCCGCGACAACGTCATTGCCGGCAGCGATTGCGGCTTTGGTACCTGGGTTGGCCAGGCAGCGGTCGATCCGGACGTGGTGTGGGCCAAACTGGCGGCGATGGCCGAAGGCGCCAGGCTGGCGACAAAACAATTCTGGGGCGATTGAGGCGGTTCCGTTCAACATCCGGCCAGGTGTCAGGCACAAGATTACCGACGTTCATTTGTCGAGATCGATCCAACAGGTTCCAGCCCGAAGCGGTCATTCCGTGAGCCACACGACAGGACACCTGCGAGGTCGATCCCTTTTCGGAACAGTGAATAATGTAACGCTATCGGTCGGCACCCGCCTCCCGCCGGGTCAACGCATTCAACCGCACTCCCATGACCCTCGCCATCAGCGGCGCGGCTGCTCATCGAGGATCACTGCCCGATTTGTGCGGCCGCCCAGACGTGCCAGGGATTCTGCCGCTCGGAACTGGAGATGTTCGAGGCAGCGTTCGGCGGCGGCGTATCCGTAACGCGCGAAGAACATTTGCTCTCGGGGGCGCGGCGGTGCGTCTATCGCATCGCGCGGGCCCAGGTCTAAAGGCCAGGGCTCGGTCTTGCCAAAATGGCCTATGGACTCTCGAACCGTTGGCAATCTACACCGAAAGCGACTGTATATCCGTAACCAGTGGGAAGCTGGTTTGATCGCGCATACCGATCCTGGATGGCGCGTATTAATCCTTTGTTCATATTTACACTTTATACACTTCCTCATGAGCGTGATTCGCATCCTGCACCGGGGTATGATCTTCCAGGCTGTCGAGCAGAACGACGCAGCCGGGACTCTCATGATCTATACTTTCACGACAAAGCGGGACGCGCGTATATGGACCGTCCATCGCCTCGACGAACTGGCCAGAATGGAGCATGTTGGGCCGGGTCCGATGACGGAGCCGGAACATGCCATGAGAGCGGCGCGGTGTTCAGCGCCCCAGTGCGCGCCGACGCGCGATTTTTCACTTGGTCAGTGCATCATCGGGTAGCACGCGCTGGCCGACAGCGTGGTATAGGTTCCCAACGGTGGTGGAAACTGAAAAAAGTTGCTACTAAGGTTGACTGAGAAGAAGTTGCCGGAGAACCCGTTGCAACTTCCTATTTTGCCGTTCACCCGTCACATTCGCTGCTGTGATCATGTTCGGAAACAACCAGGTCTGCGACGTTTGGACCGCGTAATTCTGCGTCGTCGACGTGCTGGTGCAAAGAAAGTTTGACGTGTTGTAGGTATAACCCATGGCCCCGCAGCGAGCGGTCAATGAAGCCGTGAGTTGCATGCCGCTTTTCAACCGCCACAGCAGCCCGGTTTCGACGATTCCGGAGGTCACCGGGCAGAGCAACAAGCCGACGACAGCAAACTCCACCGATGTACTGGCTTTCGTATCGCGTGTTGGCCAACGGCGGATCATCCCAATCTGGCCGTTACCTGTTCCGATATGGTGTGATTGGCACTGGCCAGAATCCCGCTCATAAGCCCCGTGTTAACGTAGGTGGCCTGGAACGATATGTAATAACCGGCAAATGAACCGTCCGAGCAGGTGGTGCCTTGCGTGGACGACGTTACGGTTGGTCTGGATCCCGATATGCAGTACCATCCCGGGCTCGGCACCCCCGGGCTTATACCCGAAAAGGCGATCGTTAAATTGTGGCCGCCACCGGCCGGCAGGTACATGGCGGCCTGGATCACGCTTTGAATGTTGGTCGTCGAGACGCCGGTTCCGGTGGCATAGGCGTACTCGGCTCCGACCGCCACGGCATTGGCCAAGTTCGTCCGGTAATACTGCGCCAGACCAAAATCGGCGGCTCCGCCCATCATCAACACCAGAAGTGGCGTCGCCAGCGCGAATTCAAGGGCTGCCGTGGCACGGCAGTATGAGTCGCATGGCGGACGCAGTCGGCGTCGTGTCGGTCGGAATGGCGAAACGCTTCTACCGCGATCATGAGTCCGTGCGCCAATTGGCGGATTGACTCTCATTGCACGACCTCCGCGTTCGCGGTCGTGCTACCAGGGGCGCTCGAGAAGGACGTGGCACCTAGCGAACTACAGTTACTATTGTAATCTGAATAACCCGCCGTGTAGATGCTCGACGCGATGATCTCCATGCAGGCGCCAGAGGTGCTGCCCATGCCCGGGCTGCTACTGCTGCCGCTGGTTGAGCCGCTCGCATTGAAGATCGCATTCGGAAAATAGATAACGCCATCGATGGCGAAGTTGACGCTCCCGGAAACTGTCACTTCGGACGTCGAATTGCCAGCCAAAGCCACACCGGGGACTGAGTTTGGGCTGGCGCTCGCCGCCTGCGCCACCGTCGGCGCCGTGACATAAAAGTTGAATGTGTTCGAACCGGTGAACGCCCCTGACGTGATGATCGTGACAGCGGAACCATTGGTGGTCGTGTTCTGGGTCAGCGTGATCGGACCGTTGAACAGATAAAGGCCGGGCTGCAAGTTGAAGCTGTAAGGCCCTCCCGCGCTGACGACCCACGAGCCATAATTCCCGGGATACATCGTGCACACCACGCCGCTCGCGCTGGAGCAGGTCCCGCCGTTAGGTAGCGTATTGGTACCGTTGCAGTTGTTGTTCCCGGTATACTGGCCAGCCGTGCCATTGACGCCTCCGACACTGCCGCAAGCGATGTTGGTCACCCCTGTCAGGCCGGCGGCGGTCGTCAGGTCATTCTGTAGCGCGGTGTTGCTCGCATAAGGATCCGAGATTGTACCGTCGCTCGGATATTGAGTCCCAGTCACAGTGAACCAGGAGGGAATACTAATGGCGCCACCGGCGAAAATGCCCGCCGTGTCCAGAGTTCCGGCTCCGCTGAAAGTTATCGTGCCATTTGATACCATCGTACAATTCGGCATCGTGATGTACGTTGATCCGGATCCAGTGATCTGGCCCGAGTTGGAGAGCGCCACCAGGCACGGCTGGCCGCCGGCGGCCCCTGTCGCGGCAGTGGTGGTCGTGACCAGTTCGGAGGTTCCGGTGGCAGTTATGGTATAGGACGACGTCGAGCTGAACAGCGTGGACATCGCCGCGGGAACCGTTTTTTGCACCGACACCTTAATCATGACGTCCGAGTTCGTCACGGCACCGGAACAGGAAATGACCTGCGCGATGATCTGGTTGTCGGTCAGAGTGCCGGTGCACGGACTGGTACAGGATCCGCTGCACGAACTGCTCCAGGTCGGCGACGCCGTTCCCGACGCGCCGTTCAACTGGGCCATTCGGGCCGCGAATGTGGCCGCCGTTTGTGCGTTCAGAGAGGCTTTATAGTTCATTACCCCGGCGTTCGCCGAAACGTCGGCGGTGCGTTGGGCTGACATCCGCGCCGCCTCCCAGCCGCCCATCTCTACTCCGAACGCCATCGCCATCGTGAGCAAGGGAATCATGAGGGCGATCCATACCGCCACCGAGCCTTGGCGCCCGACTTCGTATCGGCCCAACATAGGGAAACCTCTGAGAACCGCATCTCGCGTGCCGTCGAACGACAGCGCAATTTGTGATGCGGACGTAACTCTCGCGTGAGATTGGTCTCATGCTGGTTTCGGGTCGGATACGGGTTCAGATATTTTCTCTCACCTGTCCAGTGCGGCTCGGGCGTCCGGAGGCGCGCTGCCACTATCCAGCCGTAAGATCTCATGCGTGAAGACGAGGACTGAAGGTGTGCTCGGGCGATTCCGACAGAAAATTTTAATTACTGAATTGAATGCTAACGTAGTCGCTGAACCTGGACACCCGATCTCTGTTGGAGATGGCGGAAAATTCTGCGAGAATGCTTGCGGCGAATGACCAGGAACCGGCCATGGTTTTGTCCCACCGACACTCCATATGACCTTCGCACAGGGCGCTGCCGCACACGGCTCGCCGGTTTGGCGGCCAGTTGCCTGCCGTTCGTAGTCTGCTCACGCAAGGAAAAATCATGCCTGATGAATTCGAGGAGAAATTGCGCAAGGCAGCCGGTATTCAAACAATGGCAGACCGCAAGGCCGAGGTGGAAGCGCGTGCTTACCAGGCAGCGGAGTGGGATCGCAACGCTCCAATGCGGGAACGAGCGCTCCAGTATTACAATACGGCTGTGGTGCCGCTGATAAACGCAACCATGCTTTCAGCACTAAAAGTTGCAAAGGAATTTTCCCCGCCTCATGTGATTTCGATCGAACCTCAATTGACTCCATTGGAAGGCTTCCTCGCACAGCGGACGTTCCACCTTCAACCACCGCCGGCACGAACGGTGCACCAAGGAGGTTTCTCGTTCACTGTCCCTTTAATCGTGGCGACCCTCCGCTTCGATCTGCGCCCCGACCAGTCACTTGCGATCGGTATCCAGGAGAGGGATCATGTTCCAGGCACATCGCCCGGAATATTGGTCGACCATGTCACGCTTTCCGATATCCAGGACGGATTTTTAATGCTGCTGGCACAGTTGAAACGTTAAAACGCTTTCCAATCAACGAGACCTGGTGAGGTAGTCCAATGTCACAAAACACCCCCGGCCGCGCCCATCTCATCACCGGCGGCTTTCCGCTCGGTCAGAGCGCCGGCCACGACCAAGACTTTGCCCGCCTCCGCCTCCTGGGCTTGCTTGCCGAGCAGGACGTCCAGACCACGGTCGCCAACGACTTCGCCGACATCGAGAGATTTTTGCCCATCACCCGGTTGCTGATCACCTACGTGGCCGGCCCTTACCCCGATGCCGG
>JBEKGV010000371.1:0-5248 GCA_050012615.1 Acetobacteraceae bacterium
CTTGTGTGCTGTTCCTGGCCGGAGCGGCGTACGTCATTCCCTGGAACGGCATCGTCAACTGGAGGACGGCCCAGGAGGAGGCGGCTCGACGCGAAGTGGTGCGACAGGAAGCGGCACGACAGGAGGCGTTACGGAAGGAAGCCGAGCGCCAGGAAACCGCTCGCCAGGAGGCAGCACGCCAGGACGCGGCGCGGCAGGAAGCAGCACGGCAGGAAGCAGCACGGCAGGAGGCGGCACGACAGGAAAAAGCTCGCCAGGCTGCGCCGCAGCAGGACGCGGCGCAGCAGGAAGCAGCACGGCAGGAAGCAGCGCGGCAGGAAACAGTCCGGCGGCTGGAAGCTGCCCGGAGCGATGCGGCGCGACAGCCTACGCCCCCGACGGTTGCCGACGATTCAGCCTGGTCCGACGCGGAGTGGCGTCATACTCAATCCGCCCTTGCCGCACTTGGATATTACCATGGCCCGATCAGTGGCGGCCCCGATATCGATACGCGGCTGGCGATGCGCCGTTGGCAGTCGTTCTCCGGACTGCCGGAAACCGATCGTCTCTCGAACGAGCAGCGCGATCAGATTTTCCGCGACGCGGAGAGCGAGGCGTTCCTGCTGAAAGTTTCGCCGCGATCCCCTCTCGGCACCGCGGCGGATAGCGTGAAAGGAACACAGGCGCGTTTCACCCGCGGCTCGGCGTTCGAGCGTGGGGACGGGCAGCCAAAGGATGTCGCGGAGGCGGCCTACTGGTACGCGCTCGCCGCCGCCGACGGCTCGGTGGACGCCTTCACGAACCTTGGACACCTGCATGCCCTGGGTTGGGGCTTACCCAAACCGGATCCGGACGGCGCCAAACGCCTTTGGATGACGGCGGGAGCGCTTGGTCAGGGCAAAGCTTTGTTCAACCTCGGGTGGCTCGCGGAGAGCGGTATGGGCGGCCCGGCGGACCTCGGTGCCGCGAAGCACTGGTATGCTCGTGGCGCGGAACGCAAGGACCCCGCCAGCGTGGCGGCACTGAAGCGATTGGGCGGCTGATGCGTAGCCTCATCGCAGCCGTGCTCACGGCTACATTTCTGTTGTGCTCTAGCTGGGACGCGAGCGCGCAGACCTCCGATCCGTTTCAGTCTGTTGTCCCCAGTCGGCCGCACCCGAAAAAGCCGCCGAGGCCGCGTGCGGCGCCCGCGCAAGATAGTTCGGATGCTGATAGCGGCCCGGAAGTCTCGCGAGATGTCCCACCCTCGCCGTCGGTCGCGTCATCGCCAATTTCACCGTCGTTCGCGCCGGCGCCGCCACTTCCGGTTGCGCCCCCCTCGCAAGCCGCCACGCCCGCGCCTCTCCCATCCGAGCCCATGTCCCCGGTTACGACCGGCTCTTCCACGCCCGCACCCACGCCTCCGGCTTCCGTTGCAACGCTGACACCCTCCGCCACACCCGCGCCGGCGCCCATCCCGCTTACCCCGTTGGCCGCGCCGTCTTCGTCACCGCCTGTCCCTCCCACCCGTCAAAGTGGCAATGACGACGGGGTCAGCCGGCCAATTGAGTTCACTCGCTACTACGTTTTCCCGCTACCGGCGCCTTACTGCGACGACGGCGGAGCGGCGAACGGAACGTGTGCGACCATTGTCGGCATCGACAAATTCGAACCGGGGAAGCAGACCTGGTTCATACGCTGGACTTCGCTCGGTGACTCCTACCGAAACCTTCTGTACGACAATAGCTGGATTACGCTTCCCATGACGTGTGAGGCGATCAGCGACGGCTTTGCCTGCAAATCAAGAAATGTTCAGCAATTTCCCTCTCGTTACCGAGGCGTATCGTCAATTAAATTCCTCATAACCCAGGGCGGAGAGAAACGTGAATGGGATTACTCCCTGCCAACAGAAGACATAAGTATTGAAGGAAGAGAAATCGACGTACCAAAACCCGCGTCACCGGCACCGTCGGTCGCGTCTCTTCGGACCTCACCGCCGGTTACGCCCGTCTCACGGGTTCCCTCGTCCGGGGCGCTGCTACCCACGCCCGTTGTCACGCCGCTCTCCGCCGCGCTTCCGTCCGCGCTTGCGACGCCCTCGCCCTCAGCCGGGCCTCCACCCTCAATTGCGCCCATCTCACTTTCACCCTCAGCCGGTCCGTCTTCATCGCCGATTGTACCTCCGGCACCGCAAACCCGATCCGGGTATGCGTTCAATCGTCCAATCGAGAGCCGTCGCTACTACGCTTTCCCGCTGCCGGCGCCTGACTGCGACGATGGCGGGGCGGCCAATGGAACGTGTACAGCCATTGTCGGCATCGACAAATTCGAACCGGGGAAGCAGACCTGGTACATCCGCTGGACTTCGCTGACTGAATCGTACCGAAGCATGACGTCCGAGAATCCCTGGCGTGCGCTTTCCATGATGTGTGAGACGACTGGCGATGGCTATGTCTGCAAGACAAGAAGTTCTCAGCAATTCCCCCCTCGCTACCGTGGCGTGTCGTCGATCCAATTCGTCATAACGCAAGGCGGAGCGAGACTGGAATGGGACTATTCACTGCCAACCGAAGACATAACAGTTGAAGGCAGAGAAACCGACGTAAACAAATTCACCAGCCTCGCGCCGCCGGGTTGACCATGTCACCGCCCCTCAATGGGTCGTGCTATTCAGTGTGAACCACAAGGAAGGCCACTCGTCACCGAACGAGTGCCTTGATCCTTCCCTGTACGCGACCGCGTGATCGCAGATCTTGATTATCGATGCGACAAACGTCTTCGGGTCGCGCGAGACGATCAAACCGATCTCAATTCTGGCAGATCGTGCCCATGGGTAAAGGTTGATTTTCTGAGCCGCGACCTGCCGATCGTTGAGCGGCATCGCCTCCATTTCGAGCGATCGACTCTGGGCCGTCGCATGACATCACACACGCCGCTCGATATCGCGGCCATCTGCGTAAAATAATTCCTCTGATTATCAGGGAGGCCCGCTCAACATGTGAGCGACTTCATGTCATGATGTGCGAACGCTGGATATCGTCCGTTTCGGAGCTTCGATCGGCCGGAGCCCGGACGACGAATACGAGCGATTCCGGCCGCGGCGAGAGGCAAGCGCCGCGACATCGCGAAGATGCGAGCCTGAAGACTGGAACATAAGGAACACCGACGGGCATCCTAAAGGAAACCTCCACATGTCCGAGCAATTGACCGACGCACACTACGACTGGGCGGGCGCGTTCTGCGGCATCCCAAATATCCGCGGGACCTCGGGCGTCGCCAACGGGCCGGGTGTCCCTGAGGGCGTCCCGCCCTCGGCGTCTTCAGCTTCGGCGGCCGCGCCGTCTCAAACAAATGGAGGGGCCGCCGGGATGGCCCAGACCTCCGCCAGGCCAATCCCAGTGCCGTCGGTCGACACCAAAGACAAGGCCGCGCTGGTTGCTTCAATGCAAATGGTCGACAGCATCAAAACCACCGATGGCGGTGGCTTCACGATTGAAGCGACAGGCGGGATACAGCCAATCACCGAGCAGCAGGCCAACGACCTCCGCGCCAAAGCCGCGGCGGCGTTGAAGGACGCGTTGCAGCGTGTGTCAAACCGCGCGGATATGGCGATGGGGCGATATTCGGCGCAGCAGAAGATCAATCTTGACAGCCCGATCTCGGCGTTCGGCGCCGACCTGATGGCGAAGGCCAAGGCGGCGCTCAGTGGCGGCCACTATGAGGATCCCGGGCCCAGGCTTTACCCGTTAAGCGCGAAAGTAACGAATTGCATTTCACAGGCGCGCTCCGCGGTGGGCGGCGGCAAGTTCTCCGATGCCGCCGGCGCACTCGCCGATGCCGAGGAGGCAGCAGCCCAGATCGCGGGAATGGTGCAAGCCTACTGTGACGGGATCATCGGCGGCGCCGAGAGCAACGTGGCAGTTCTTGAAGTCACAAAGACTGTCTGCTTCGCGATCGACGGCGTGATCGCGATCGTCATAACCGGCGGTGGCGCCGCCGCGCTGGCCGAAGGCGTCGGCGCGTCGGGCGTTGGGGGGAGTGCCGCCACCGCGGGCGCGATCGCTAATTTCGCCCCGGTCGTGGCGAGCGGCGGCACCTATGCCCTTCAGGTCGCCGAGGGGGATCCGGTTGATTGGAAGAAGGCGACCGCCGACATGGTGATCCAGCTCGTGCTGGCAAAGTTCGGCGGCAAGATGACCGAAGGCCTGACCTCATTGGTAGGGCGGCTCGGCGGTTCCTCGCTGAGCAGTGAAGTCGTGCGCAAAATCATCGTGGCGGAGATCATGCAGGCTGGTTCGTCCTGCCTGCAGACCGTTGTGTCGTTCGCTATATCAAAACAGGAGGGCAAGAAAGTTACCTGGGGTCAACTCATGTCGGCGATAGAGGCTGCGGTGCTCGATCCCAAGGGGATCGTGGCCGCCGCCGCGTTGGGTGCGGTAAGTGCCAAGTACCCGACGACGCCGGGCGCCCAGACCACGCCGGCCCCTGAAGGTGGAACCGATCCGGTGACCGGCGCGCCGTCCGGCCCGAACGCCGGTGGCGGAAAGGCGGAGCCAAACGCCAGCACTCCAACGGCTCCGCCAGCTGGTGGCGGAACGGAACCCGTGACAAGCGCGCCAGCCGGCCCGAACGCCGGTGGTGGAACGGTGGAGCCGAACGTCAGCCCGCCGGCCGCTCCGCCAGCCGGCGGCGGGACGGCACCCGCGGCCAGCGCGTCGGCTGACCCGAACGCCGGTGGTGGACCGGTGGATCAGAACGTCAGCACGCCGGCGGCTGCGCCAGCTGGTGGCGGAACGGAACCTGTAGCCAGCGCACCGGCTGACCCGAACACTGGCGGTGAACCGCCGGAGGGGCCGCCGGACCTGACCCCGGAGCAGCAACGCCAGGTCGAGATCCTGCAGGAATTCGAAGAACGGCAGATACACCACGGCTCCCAGCAGATGGGCGCCGATGAGGCGCCTGCACCCAATCTGGACGAGCATGGCAGAATTCCTGAGTTGACCCAGGGGCCGGAGCCCGAGACACGTTTCGCCAAATTGGGCGACACCAAATTTAGTCAGGCGAATGTCTCCCCCGTGATGGGCGATGGCACGCCGCTCAAGGAGGTGGAGCAGAACATGGCCGACCATGGCCCGGATCCTGGCAGACCGGATGCCGACATGGTCGCCAATGAGGACGGCTCTCTCACTAGCATCGATAATCGTAGGCTTGTCGCGGCGCATGGCGCGGATCTTGATGGAGTTCCGGCGCAGGTGCACGCCGCCGATGAGCCATTGCCCGAGGAGATGGC
>JBEKGV010000372.1:0-5235 GCA_050012615.1 Acetobacteraceae bacterium
TGGAGATCGTGGCGCTCCGCCGCGGCATCCGGCCATGGCGAACGGCTCCACTGGCGGCGGCGGCGGCGATGGCCGGTTATGTCGGCCTCGTCGCCTACACCTGTCCTGCCTATTTGCAGCATGCTGTGCCGATGGCGATCGCGTTGTACGGTGCGACCGACGTTTCGTTCCTGGCACTGTTCAAGGACAGCGCCCCATTGCTGGCGGCCGAGGGGCTGGTGGTCTTCCTTTGGTGGCGCGACCGTCACGTGCTGCCCCACCCCGCTCTGCTGCTGACCGGGATCTTGTTCGCCGCGGCCTCCACCGTGATTTGTTTCATTGACGGCAAGAACTGGTTTTATCACCGGCTGCCGGCTACGGTGGTCACGGTGCTCATGCTGATTTTATGGGCCGCCGCCACGATCAGATATCGCCCGCCCGGCGGCACCCCATGGCGCACCCGATGGCGCGAACTCACTGTGGCCGGACTGGTCGTGGCACTGTTCTGTGTTTCCGCCGTGCGTCGTCTGGAACCTCAGGTGCAACAGGCTGTCGAGCCTCAGGCCACCACGGTGGCGCGACTTGAGGCATTGATCCGGTTGCACCACGCGCGGACCTATATCGCTTTCTCCGAATGGATCGCGCTCGGCTTCCCCGTGGTCAACAACACCGGCGTGGTGTGGGCATCACGCTTCGACTCGATGTGGGCGCTGAAGGGCGAACTCTGGCGGGCTCATATCGATCCGGCGGCGGCCAAGGAGTGGCCAATCACCCATTGGGTCGCGCAAGACTTCATCGCCGGCTGCCCGGACATCGCCGTGGTGGATACGCGCGAAGGATTGAATTATATCGCCGTGTTGAGTGCCGCTGAGCCGTCTTTTGCCCATGCCTGGTCTCGCTATAAGCAGATCGTCGCGTTCGATGGTCTGAAGGTCTTCAAGCGCGGGAGGGGAGGCTGTATCGAGCCCTGGGTCGC
Source organism: Acetobacteraceae bacterium (assembly GCA_050012615.1). Lineage (GTDB taxonomy): Bacteria > Pseudomonadota > Alphaproteobacteria > Acetobacterales > Acetobacteraceae > Rhodopila. Next base: position 956 of record JBEKGV010000372.1, read on the forward strand.
CGCGGAAGGACCGGGAAACGGGATCAAAATCCGGTAGCCTGCCGGGAGTTCGCATACCATCGCGTGCCAGGAAGGCGTGGTGCGATATCACGACTGATGATATATCCGCTGCATGGCAGCGGCGTTGCGGTTTTCCGGGCTGATGACCGTCGATGAATTCCTGAAATGGGATTCTCCGGGAGGCTACCTTTGGCAATTGATCGACGGGGTGCCGGTGGCGATGTCACCGCCCGCGCCGCTTCACGGCGCCATCCAGAGTGAGGTTACCAGTCTCATCCGGAACCATCTGGTCGAACACGGCAAACCTTGCACCGTGATCACGACCCCCGGTGTGATTCCGCGCTTTCAGTCCGATCGTAACTTCATGGTTCCCGACATGGCGGTCACTTGTTCTCGCACCGATATCACCGGGAAGTCCGTGCACGAGCCGGTACTGCTGATCGAAATCCTCTCCCCAACGAACCACGCCGAGACCTGGCGCAACGTGTGGGCTTACATAACCATTCCGACACTTCGGGAAATCCTCGTCATCCGAACAGCATCCGCCGGCGTGGAGCTGCTGTGCCGGGGCGACAACGATGCGTGGCCCGACAAACCGCGAGAGATCACCGGCGGCGATTTCACTTTGTCGAGTATCGGCCTCAATCTCGCGGTCACGGCGTTGTATCGCGGCACCGGGATGACCGACGCCGTCTGATCAGAATTTCTCTTCCCCCGCGTGGCGGACCGGGTCCGGAAAATCGCGGTACAGCGCGAAGGTCGCATTCGTCACCAACGAGTTGACACCGAAATGAAATCCTTCCACCGGCTCCCGCCGACCCGCGACCCGATCGAACGCGGCATCGAGCTGCGCCAGATCCCGCACCTCGACCATCAGGTGAAACTCGCCAAGCGTAGCCGGGGCGAGGCCTAGTTTGCGGCGGGTCAGGCGAAACTCCTCGATCACGCCTTGCTCTTTGAGGTGGCCCAGATACGTGTCGACCGCTTCCGAAAAGCTCAGATCGGAAATGCCAGGCTTCAGATCGCACCAGATGTGGTAGATATTCATTGTATTCCAAAGCGCGTTAGAGCGTGATCGATTGAGGCTGCGTCGTCGGAAAGCGCGAATCACGCTCTCAAACACAGGATCTTAGAGCATGATTGCTTCAATCTGAAGCAATCATGCTCTAAGTAATCGGACAGGCGACGACATGCTGTTGGTAAGCCGGCCGCCCGCATAGCCGGTCATACCACGCCTTCAGGGCGGGCAGTTCAGGCCGCTCCAGACCAAGATAGTTCATCCCGAACCAGCGATTGGCATGCACTCCCCACGGAATGTCGCATAGCGTGAAAGTATCGCCGGCGATAAATGGATGCTTTTTCAATTCGGCCTCCACCATGGCCCATGCCTTCGCCGTGTCCTGGATCGAGTGACCGATCGCCACCATATCGCGCTGATCCGCCGGCGTACGGACGAGGCCCCAGAACACCGCCCCCATCGGCCGGTTCAACACGGTCTGCTGCGCGTCCATCCATCGATCGACATTGGCGCGAGCATGCGGTTCGGCGGGAAACAGCGGAGACGAGGGCGCGTACGCGGCGTGCAGGTAACGTAGAATGACGTTGCTTTCCCATAAGGTGAAACCGTCTTCCTGCAGCGTTGGAACCAGCCCGGTCGGGTTCATGGCTCGGTAGTCGGGCGTATTGGTCTTGCCGAACGCCCCGCCGACGTCGATCCGCTCGAACGGCAGGCTCAGTTCACCGAGGCCCCATAAGACCTTCATGACGTTGCTCGAGGTCGCTCGGCCCCAGACAATGCGTTTCATTTCAGCCTCTCTCCCGATGGGTCGGTCCCAGACTAACTCCCGGGCGCCCCTTGCACACTAACTCCCAGGCGCCCCTTGCACACTAACTCCCAGGCGCCCCTTGCACACTAACTCCCAGGCGCCCCTTGCACCATGCGAGGCGCAAGGGCACATCGCCGTCATGCCGTTCGTCTCGCATAATACTGCCATCTCGTATCGCGTCTGTGGGCTGGCCGCCGCCGTGGCCGCCGCCGCCGCACTTGGGATCGCGCAAGCCTCGGAGCGTTGGGGCGGGCTCGTTCCGTGCGCGCTGTGCCTGTGGGAGCGCTGGCCTTATCGCATCGCCGCCGTACTGGGCCTCGCCGCGGCGTTCCTGCCGCCGAAGGCTGCCCGCGTGACCATGGCCCTGCTCGCGGTGACTGTGTTGGCCGGAGCCGGGCTCGCTGCCGTCCATGTTGGCGTCGAGTTCCATTGGTGGCCCAGTCCACTGCCGGAATGCGCGGCTCCGACCTTCAGCGGAGGCTCCATTGCCGAGCGTCTCGCCCACATGCCAGCCGCCCCGGCGAAGCCATGCGACGATCCGACCTATCTGATACCCTTTATTCCGGTGTCGATGGCCGAGATGAACCTGATATTCGCGTTGGTATTCGCCGCCGCGGCCGCCTGGACCGCGATCCGGAGACCAGGCCAATGACCACTCCCACGAGAAGGGCCGTCCCGTTGCCTGGAGACCTTCCGGCCGATGAGGCCATACATCGCATGATCAGGGTCGATCACGCCGGCGAATATGGTGCGGCCAGGATTTACGCGGGCCAACTCGCGATATTGGGAAACAGCCGCAAGGCCGAGCTGCTCCGTCAAATGCGAGATCAGGAACAGGCGCATCTCGACTGCTTCAACACCATGATCGCTGAACGCCGTGTCCGTCCAACGGCTTTGTTGCCATTCTGGCACATCGCCGGTTTCGCTCTTGGCGCTGCTACTGCCCTACTGGGCGAGCGCGCCGCGATGGCCTGCACTGTCGCGGTGGAGGAAACCATCGACGATCATTACGCCGGACAGATTGATCGGCTCGACGAATCCGACGGCTCCCTGCGCGAAACGCTCGAGAAATTTCGCGGCGAGGAACTGGAACATCGCACCATCGCGCTTGCGAACGGCGCCGAGCGTGCGCCGGGTTATCGGCTCCTGACAACGGCGATCCGCACCGGATGCCGCCTCGCGATCCGGCTGAGCGAGAGATTGTAAGTCCTCGCCTGGCGTGCCTAAACTTGAAGCGATGGCCGCCCGTGAGAGGCGCTCATGGGAGGTTTGAGATGAGTCTGTCCACGAACACCGCGAACGGTGGGCTGTCCTGGATCAAGGACATCACCCGTTATCAATGGATGGTCTTCCTCGTCGCGTGGCTCGGATGGATGCTGGACGCGACCGATTTCGGTCTCTTCAATCTCGTTCTCCGGCCCGCTCTGACCGAGCTTTTGGGCGGCAATCCAACCATCGCCCAGATCGGCCAGTCTGGTGGACTGCTGAGTATGGCCGGCCTGCTTGGATGGGCTTTGGGCGGCTTCGCCTTCGGCATCGTCGGCGATTACATCGGCCGGGTCCGCACTTTGGTGCTGAGCGTCGTATTGGTGGCCGTGTTTACTGGCCTGCAGGGACTTTCGACCAGCACCTGGATGCTTGGATTTTTCCGCTTCTTCACCGGCGTCGGTACGGGCGCGGAGATCGTGGTGGGCATTCCCTTGGTCGCCGAGGCATTCGCGACCGAGCAGCGCGCCAAAGTGCTTGGCATCATGATGACCGGGGCCGCCTTCGGTAATCTGATCGCGGGCCAGATTTTCGCCTCCATCGGACCGTATGGCTGGCGATATGTGATGTATGCCGGCGTGGTGCCCGCGATCGTTTTGCTGTTTCTGCGGCGCGGCATGGAGGAGCCGGAACGTTTCAGGGACGTTCAGGAGCGCCGCCGCACCCTGAAAGCCGCGCGGTCGGTCACCACGGCGGATGAAAAGTTCCTGGCGTTCGCTCCGAAGCAATTGTTCACCAGGGAACTGCGCTATAGCACCTTCATTGGGATCCTGTTTTGCCTCGGCACGCTGCTGGCGATCTGGACCAGCCAGATCTGGCTGCCGACCATCCAGACTCAGTTGCTGCAGAAGGAGGGCATTACCGGCGCGGCCAGCGCACCTTTCGTCGGGCATGGCATGACGCTGTGGGGTCTTGGCGGCATCCTGGGTTACGCGACATTCGGTTTCATCGCCGACGCGGTCGGACGGCGGCCCGCGATCGTATTTTATAATGTCGGCACCATCGTATCCGGGCTTTACCTGTTCCTCGGCGTGGACACCTGGGACATGTACCCATATCTGCTGCCGGTGTTCGGCTATTTCGTGTTCGGTGTGTTCTCAGGCCACGCCGTTTACCTGCCGGAGCTGTTCCCGACGCAGGTGCGCGCGACCGCAGTGTCGTTTTGCAATGGCACCGGCCGTGTGATCA
>JBEKGV010000373.1:0-9649 GCA_050012615.1 Acetobacteraceae bacterium
CGCGCCGATTCGTCCGCCTCTCTGAGATCCGCCTGAAGCTTCGGACTGTCAGGGGCCGCATAGAGGTCGGACAGGTCCCAGACCGGCAAGCCTTGAAGGACCGGCAAGCTCTGAAGGTTCGTGGCTTCGGACATCGTGACGCGGTTCCCTTGGCTGCTGCGTTCCCAACAGATGTAGGGTAGGAACCGTCCGCGTCAAAGGTGTGCCGCCTGGTCGATCCGCGTGGGGAGGATTCGTGGACCTCTATCCGACATGGCCCAATCTGGCCACGATGATGTTTGACCTGGCCAAAACATGGCGGGCCAAACCGCTTTTCCGCGCTTATCGGGACAACGCGTGGCACAGCACCACATGGGCCGAATTCGCCCGGATGACGGCGTCATGCGCCCGTCACCTTCGCGCCCAGGGAATCGGACCCGGCGACCGAGTCGTGATCTGCGCCGAAAACCGGCCGGACTACCCAGTCGCCGAGGTCGCTCTGATGGCCATCCGCGCCGTTCCGGTGCCGGCCTACGTCACGAACACAATCGACGATCACACCCACATCCTGCGGGATTCAGGCGCCAGAGCAGCGATCGTATCTTCAGGCGCGCTCGCCGACCGGCTGCGCGCGGCGGGAGACAAAGCGACGGTTCTCGGACTGGATCTTCTGTTCGAACTGGGAAGCGAACAATGGGATCGAATGCTCGCTGACGATATGCCGCCGGATGATATAGCTCGGGATGCCGGCGAAATCCCTCCCACCGCGATGGCATGCCTGATTTATACGTCTGGAACGGGCGGGCTGCCACGCGGCGTGATGCTGCCGCACCGTTGCATTTTGTCCAACTGCCGCGGCGCGTTCGAACTCGTGCGGCCATTACGGCTCAAGGACGAGATTTATCTGTCCTATCTCCCGCTTTCCCATAGCTATGAGCACACGGTTGGCAATTTCTTCTTCGCCAGCCTCGGCACGGAAATCGTTTATTCGAGAGGCGTGGAACATCTCGCGGCGGATATGCTCGCGGTACGCCCGACAATTTTGACGGCGGTGCCTCGGGTGCTTGAAGTCATCCGGGGCCGTGTGATGACACAGGTGGCTCAGCAGCCCGCATGGAAGCAGCAACTATTTCATCGGGCATTGGACATTGGATACAAGCGGCTCGAAGGGACCAGGCTGTCGCTGACCGAGCGACTGATGGACCCGGTCCTCGATCGCATCGTACGAGCGAAAATTCGCGATCGGTTTGGGGGACGCCTCAGGGCGGCTGTTTCCGGCGGCGCCCGGCTGGAGCCGGATGTTGGGCGCTTCTTTCTCGCGCTCGGCCTGTTGCTGATCCAGGGTTACGGCCAGACAGAGGCTGGTCCCGTCATCAGCGCGACACCTCCCGAGGCAATCCGGATCGAGACCGTGGGACATCCCCTCCTGGGCGTCGACCTACGGCTGTCTGACGACGGGGAAATCCTGGTTCATGGCGACCTGGTGATGGACGGCTACTGGGGCCGGCCTGAAGACACAGCTCTGGCCATCCAGGACGGTTGGCTGCACACCGGCGATATCGGCTCGATCGATGACGAGGGTAACCTGCGGATCACCGATCGGAAGAAGGACATGATCGTGCTTTCGGGAGGGGAAAACGTCTCTCCTGCTAAAATCGAAGGCATGCTGATGGCCGAGCCCGAGATCGCTCAGGCCGTGGTCGCGGGCGACGGTCGCGCGGGCCTCACGGCGTTAGTGGTCCCGGCCGACGGCCACGACGACGTATCGGTAGCGCTGGCGTTGACCCGTACCAATCACCGGTTGTCGGTCACCGAGAGAATTCGCAGGCATGCCGTGGTCAAACCATTCACCATCGAGAATGGCTTGATGACCGCCACGCAGAAAATCCGCCGTCTGATGGTCATCCGCGCGAACGCCGACATTCTGGCCCGACTGCACACGTAGAGAGCGGAAAGTGGTCGTCCACTGACGGTCCCCGGTCTGGATTGTACCGACCGCCCAAACGAGTGACTCGTCGGCACAGTCGTCAACAACGTCATAGCCGGCCACCGAGCCGGCTATCTATCGCCGCACGGTGTCGCGGCAGGTCCCCCGGACAAGGCGGTGAATGACGTGTTGGGTGACGGTGCCGATCGATCAATCCATTCGGCGCCGCGGATTACATCCCCAACGCCCGCCGGTACACGTCGAGAAGCGTTTCCAGTTCCTCCACGTCGGCCGCTTCCTGTTTCCGAATGCGGATGAGTTGCCGCAGCGCCTTCACATCGAAGCCAGCGGATTTCGCCTCCGAGTAGATGTCCTTGATGTCGCCGCCAAGCGCCTTCCGCTCTTCCTCGAGCCGCTCGATCCGATCGACGATACTCCGCAACCTGTCCGCCGCCACGCCGCCGGTCTTCAGTTCCTCGCGGTCAACCGCTTTCGCCGCCATCGTCCCCCCGTCGATCTTGGAAGCGGGCGGGGATAGCGAGCCAGCGGGATCGGGTCAATGACCAGGAGACGATTTCGCCATCGCGGCCTTTTGAGCGTCAGATGCTGGTTGCTGGTATTTCGCCTGCCATTCCTTGTAAGGCATGCCGTAAACGATCTCCCTGGCGTCGGGATCGCTTAGACCGAGGCCCTGGGCTTCAGCGGCCTCGCGATACCACCGGCTGAGACAATTCCGGCAAAAGCCGGCCAAATTCATCAGGTCGATGTTCTGCACGTCGGTCCGCTCGCGCAGATGCTCGACCAGGCGGCGGAACGCGGCAGCTTCCAGTTCGGTCTGTGTGGCGGCGTCAATTTGGGGTTCGGGCATGGTCTTCCTCCTGTCCTCAAGGCTAAGTTGGTGCCGACGGTCGCGATCCGCCATAGTTTCGCCGCGCCCCCAATGGAAGATCAATGGGAGATTGCAAGCGATGAGCTGGGACGACGCGCGGGCTCGTTCGGTGTTGCGCGGCCTCTTCGATGCCGCGGTGGCCGCCGCGGACCCGCGCAGGGTTTTGGCGGACCATTTGCCGGACAAGCCGACCAACGGACGATGCATCGTGGTCGGTGGGGGCAAATCGGCAGCCGTCATGGCCGCCGCTTTGGAAGCGGCATGGCCGGATGTTCCCATGGAAGGCACGGTGGTAACCCGCTACAGCCACTCGGTCCCGACACAACGCATCGAAGTGATCGAGGCATCGCACCCGGTGCCCGACCACAACAGCGAGCGCGGTGCGCGGCGCCTTCTTGAGCGCGTCCAAGGTCTGACCGAGCGAGATCTCGTGATCGCGCTGATGTCGGGCGGTGCGTCCGCGCTGCTCACGGCACCCGCATCAGGTCTTTCTTTGAACGATAAGCAGACCATCAACCGAGCGCTTCTCGCGAGTGGAGCGAACATCAGTGAGATGAACACCGTCAGAAAGCATCTTTCGGCGATCAAAGGCGGCCGGCTGGCTGCTGCCGCCGCGCCGGCCAAAGTTGTTACATTAGCAATCAGCGACGTGCCGGGTGACGATCCCGCTGTCATTGGCTCGGGCCCGACAGTGCCGGATCCCACAACGTTCGCCGACGCACGAGACCTCATCAAGCGCTTCGGCATCACCCCTTCCCCGGCGATCGCTGCTCGACTGCGTCAGGACGTGGACGAGACCCCAAAGCCCGGCACACTGCCTCACAACGAATTTCGCCTGATCGCAACACCCATGATGGCACTGCGCGCGGCGGCACACATGGCGCACGATGAAGGTCTGACACCGTTGATTCTCGGTGACGCTCTTGAAGGAGAGGCGCGAGAGGTCGGCACCGTCCACGCCGGTATCGCTCGATCGATCCGCGTTCACGGTGAACCGGTTAAGGCACCCGCCGTCATTCTGTCCGGTGGCGAAACGACAGTTTCGCTTGGGTCGAATGCCGGCGGCCGGGGCGGCCGCAACACCACGTTTCTGCTCGGCCTCGCGCTCGCTCTGGACGGTAGCGCCGGGATTTGGGGACTCTCGGCCGATACCGACGGAATTGACGGAACGGACGATATCGCCGGAGCGATGCTTGCGCCGGACACGCTCGCCAGGGCGCGCGCCAAGGGCCTCGACCCCCGCAGCATGCTCGCTGCCCTCGACAGCCACGGATTTTTCGATGCCGTTGGCGATGCCATTCGCATTGGCCCAACGCTGACGAACGTCAACGACTTCCGCGCCATTCTGATCGTCTGAGGGACATTCCATGGCCGTTCGCCCCAAGCTGCGCCGCCGCCGCCGCACGAAGATCATCGCCACGCTCGGACCGGCGAGCTCCACGATCGAAATTCTGACGCGACTGTTCCAGGCTGGCGCGGACGTGTTCCGCCTGAATTTCTCGCACGGCACGCATGAGGATCACGCCGCGCGTTTCGCGATGATCCGGGAGCTGGAGGACAAATTCGATCGCCCAATCGGTATTCTCGCCGACGTCCAGGGGCCTAAATTGCGCGTTGGCCGCTTCTCGGGCGGACGGGCACACTTGCAAACCGGCCGGCGGTTTCGCCTGGATCTCAACGCCACGCCGGGCGACTCGAACCGTGTCAACCTGCCCCACCCCGAGATCATCGATGCGGCGACCATTGGCGTCCCGGACGTTGTCCTGCCGATCCCGGCACTGACCGAGAAAGATCGCATAGATCTGGAGTTCGCCGTCACTCACGGCGCCAACTACATCGGCCTGTCGTTCGTGCAGCGCCCTCAGGACGTGGCGGAGGCAAAGAAGCTGATCGATGGCCGGGCCTGGACCATGGTCAAACTCGAAAAGCCACAGGCGCTGGATAACCTCGATGCGATCCTGGCGTTGACCGATGCCGTCATGGTCGCGCGCGGCGATCTTGGCGTTGAATTACCGCCGGAGGAAGTTCCGCTCGCCCAAAAGAGGATCGTGCGCCTGGCGCGGCAGCTTGGGAAGCCGGTTGTCGTGGCGACACAGATGTTGGAAAGCATGATCACCGCGCCCGCGCCCACCAGGGCCGAGGCGTCGGACGTCGCGACCGCTGTGTTCGACGGTGCCGACGCCGTCATGTTGTCCGGTGAGACCGCCGCCGGACAGTACCCCTATGAGGCGGTGAACATGATGGACCGAATTGTCGCCCGAGTGGAACAGGACGCCGGCTGGCGATCCATGATCGACTCGTCGCGAGCGGCACCGGAACATTCCGCGGCCGGAGCGATCGCATCCGCCGCCAGCCACATCGTGCACACGATCGGTGGGCGCGCCATCGTGGCGTTCACCGCTTCCGGCAGTACGGCGTTGCGGGTGGCACGCGACCGTCCGGACTCTCCGGTCATCGGGTTGACGCCTTTACTGGAAACCGCGCGTCGAATGGCCGTTGTCTGGGGAGTGCATGCCGTCGTTGTTCCGGAAGTTCATTCCATGGGCGAAGCGGTTACCCGGGCGGCCCGCGTGGCTCTGACAGAAGGTTTCGCCTCGCACGGCGATGAGATCGTTGTCACCGCGGGTGTACCGTTCGGCCAACCGGGAACGACGAATGCGCTTCGGGTCGCCACCGTGAAATAGGCCGCGTGTCAGGCCAGGCGCAGCCCCGTTCCGCCGTCAAAGACGTGCATGAGTTCCGGCGGAAATTCGATGTTCAAAACCTCGCCTTCCGGCGCCTTGCCCGTGAGCTTCACGACGATGTTCGCTTCACCCGGTGCGGCCAGCCGCCCGTGAACCAGGGTTTCCGATCCAAGAGGCTCCACGAGATCGATTCTGAGCGGCAGTCCTTCGGGATTGATACGAATGTGTTCCGGCCGAACGCCGATTGTCAGAGCCATCCCCTCAGCCCCATCCCGCCGTCCGCCGGCGAAGCGCAACAGCGGGCCGGCTTCCAGCTTCGCCGCGGTACCGGAATCGGTCAGGACCGCCGGAAGAAAATTCATCGCCGGCGCACCGATGAACCCCGCGACATAGGTATCCGCTGGGCTTTCGAACACCTCCATCGGTGTCGCCAACTGCGCGGGCCGACCTTGATGCAAGACCAGCAGCCGATCGCCGAGCGTCATCGCCTCCACCTGATCGTGCGTTACGAACAAACTTGTTACGCCCAGTCGTCTTTGCAGGCGGCGGATTTCGGCGCGGGTGCGGACCCGGAGTGTCGCGTCGAGATTCGATAATGGTTCATCGAACAGGAACAGTTTCGGCTCACGCACGATGGCGCGGCCCATGGCGACGCGTTGACGCTGACCACCCGAGAGTTGCCGCGGCTTCCGGCTCAGGAATTCGGACAGACCCAACAAGGCGGCAGCTTCATCGACCCTGCGGGCGATATCTTCACGAAGCAGACCTCGAATGCGCAGCCCATACGACATGTTCTCGAACACTGTCATGTGCGGATAGAGCGCGTAATTCTGAAACACCATGGCGATATCGCGTGCCGACGGATCAACTGACGTAATGTCGCGCCCATCCAACGAAATTCGTCCGGCGGAGGGCGTTTCCAAACCGGCGATCATTCTCAGCAATGTCGACTTGCCGCACCCGGAGGCGCCCACGATCACCAGCATTTCGCCGCTGGCGAGGGACAGGTCGATCTGACGCAATACCTCCGTCGCTCCGAATTTCTTGCGCAGGCCGGCGAGTTCCAACACGGCCATCTATTTCTCGCCCTCAGTCAGTCCCGCGACAAACCAACGTTGCATGAGTACGACGACCACGACAGGCGGCAGCAACGCGAGCATCGCCGTGGCCATGACGGCGCTCCAGTCGGTTTCGGTTTCGACCGCGATCAACTTGACGATCCCTATCACGATCGTGTCGAGCCTGGGGTTCGTCGCGACGAGCAAGGGCCACAGGTACTGGTTCCATCCGTAAATAAACAGGATCACGAACAAGGCGGCGATATTCGCCTTAGACACAGGGAGCACGATATCCCAGAGGAAGCGCAATGGGCCGGCGCCATCCATACGCGCAGCCTCAACGAGTTCGTCCGGGATTGCCACGAACACCTGCCGGAACAACAGCGTGGCGGTCGCCGACGCGATAAGAGGCAGCCAAAGACCGGTGAACGTATTGATCAGTCCAAGCCCAGCCATGACCGAGTAAGTCGGGATGATGCGAACTTCCACCGGCAGCATGAGCGTGATGAAAATCAGCCAGAATGCGACCTGACGTCCCGGGAACCGGAAAAACGCGACGGCGAAGGCGGACAAAACCGAGATGATGATCTTCCCCACCGCGATCGCCAGCGCCATGCCGAAGGATATCAAAAGCATTCGGGGTACCGGGCCGGACAGGGCACGAGCGTAGGCACCAAAGCCTTCATGTCCGGGTAGGAAAGACAGGTCACCTCTGGCGATCGACGCGGAATCCTGCGTCGAACCGGCGAACAAAAGCCACATCGGTGCGATGAACATAAATGCACCAATCAACAGAACCGCGTGTGCGACGGGATCACGGCGGGAATTCATGTCGTCCGACGCCGACCCAGGAAGCGGAACTGCAACGCCGTCAGCGCGATCACACCCAGCATCAGAACAACCGATTGGGCTGAGGAGGAGCCGATATCCAAATTCACGATCCCGTCGCGATAGACCTTCACCACCAGCGTCTCGGTCGCCTTCCCTGGTCCCCCCTGAGTCAACGCCTGGATCGTGCCGAACGTATCGAACGCCGCGTAAACGAGGTTCACGACGAGAAGAAAAAATGTCGTGGGCGCGAGCAGCGGAAACGTAATGGTTCGAAATCTGTGCCAACCTCGCGCGCCATCCATCCGGGCCGCCTCCAGAACCGCCCGCGGAACGGACTGGAGGCCGGCGAGGAAAAAGATAAAATTGTAGCTGACCTGCTTCCACGCACACGCCAGCACAATCACGAGCATCGCCTGCGCATCATTGAGGTGGTAATCCCAGGCGATACCGTGCCTGTTCAACCAGACACCGATGATGCCGATCCTCGGCTGCAGCAAAAGAATCCACAAGACAGCCGCCATCGCCGGCGCGATCGCATAGGGCCAGATCAGCAATGTGCGGTAAGTCATCCGCCCGCGAATGTCGCGATCCGCGAACACCGCCAGGAGCAGGGCCAAACTCATGGAGAGAGCGCTGACCGCGGCCATGAAAAACGCTGTGCGGCCAATCGAATCAACGTAGAGCGGGTCGGTGAAAAGTTCGACAAAATTGTCGAAGCCCGCGAACTGGCTGTGCAGCCCAAACGGATCCTGCCGGGTCAGGCTGGACCACACCGCTTCGCAGGCAGGCCACAGAAAGAAAATGAGTGTCAGCAGAAATTGCGGCACGACCAATGCCATGGGCAACAGTCGTTGCCCAAATAGCGTTCGACGCTCCATCAGCCGCCGAGGGATTTCTGGAATTCGCGCAGCACTCTGTCGCCGCGGCGTGCCCCGTTGTCCAGAGCCTCTTTGGCGGATTGCTGGCCCTGCAACGCTTTTTCCGTTTCCTCGTAAAGAATGTTGCGTATTTCCGAAAGCCGCCCGAGGCGAAGGCCACGCGAGTTCGCCGTGACGGTGCCGCGCGCGAGCTGTTTGATTGGGATGTCGGCTCCCGGCTGTTTTTCGTAGTAACCTTCAGCCTTCGATTTCTCGTAACCGCCAAATGTCACCGGCACATAGCCGGTGGTCTGATGAAAATGCGCGTCTTGCTCTGGAATCGCCAGGAACTTCAAAAACTGAGCCACTGCCTTGTATTCGGCCGCGGTTCGCTGCTTCGTGGTCATCGTCCACAAGCTCGCGCCACCGATAATTGAATTGATCGGATGGGGGTTGACCTCCGGATCGAAAGGCAAATACGCGGCAGCCCACTTGAATTTCGCGTTGGCGGCGATCTGACCGCGTCCCGCCGACGACCCAAAACCAATGGCGGCCTGCCCGGAATAAAACAGCGCGTCCGGCACCGTGTCGCGTCCGCCATATTCGTAGAGGCCCTCTTTCGCCATATTCAACAGGCGATCCCACTGCTTCACTTGTGGGGGCCCGTTAAATCTGAGTTCCGCGTCGAGGCCTTCAAAACCGTTCGCCTTCGTCGCGAACGGGAGGTCATGGATCGCGCCATATTGCTCGAGTTGAACCCAGATGAGCCAGGAGGTCGTCACTGGAAATTTCACCGTGCCCATTGCCGGCGTACCAATCTTCGCCTTGATGGCCCGTGCGGCGGAGACCACCTCGGGCCAGGTCGCGGGCGCCTTCTCGGGATCGAGCCCGGCGGCCGCGAATGCGTCCTTATTGTACCACATCACAGCCGTTGAAGAATTGAACGGCATCGATGCCAACCGGCCATCCGGCAAACTGTAATACCCGCGTACGCCGGGAATATAGGCCGCGGGATCAAGGGTCACCCCGGTTTCCTCAGCCAGCTTCCAGACCTGCTTCGTCGCTGGGCCAGACGCGAGCATCGATCCGGTGCCAACCTCGAATATCTGTACCAAATGGGGTGCCTGGTCCGCACGCCATGCCGCGATCGCCGCTGTCAGAGTGTCCGCGTACCCACCTTTATATATGGGCAAAACCTCAGCCTCGGCCTGGCTTTCGCTGAACGCGCGCGCCAGACGATTGGTCTCGTCGGCGTTGACCCCGGTCATGGCGTGCCACCACACAATCTGGATCTTGCCGGACTGACCGTGGACGCGGTCCATCACGGCGAACGGTACGACCGCGGACGCGGTGAGAAGAGTGCGGCGCTTCATGGATTGTTTCCCCCCGAATGATTCGCGATTGGGCGTAGCTGGCCTGTGTTA
>JBEKGV010000374.1:0-5205 GCA_050012615.1 Acetobacteraceae bacterium
ACTGACCGGGCGATGCCCTTCAGCTTCGTCACGACGTCGGCGGCGTGCTTTTCGCCGGCTTCGTCAAAGTCCGGCAGAATAATCACCTGACGGCCGCGCAAAAATTCGGACATCTGCCGCCACCATTTTCCGGCGCCTCCCGCGTTGGTTGTCGCGATCAGGCCACAGGCATGGAGCGCATCCGAGTCTTTTTCCCCCTCGACGATGTAGACGGTCGCATCATCGGGCGCGGCCATCAGTTCCGGGAGCCGGTATGGCACGCGTTGCACGCCGTTCATGTTCCAGATCCAACCACCGGAGCCATTCGGGCGGCGTTGGACGAATTTTTTCGGGAGTTTGCGGACGACCTGAAATATCAACTCGCCGTGCTCGTCATGGTAATCGTAGGTCGCGATGATCAGAGAATCCGAGGCCGGCCGTTTGCCGTGCACTTTTTCGTACAGGTCGTTGTAGCCGCCACCCTTGCCCGCCTCGTGATCAAACCAGGTACGTTTCGATCGGCAGACGCTCTTGCTTCCATTCCTGCCGAATCGAACATCGTCTTTGGTGCTATGTTCCATGTTCGGCTCGCCCCAGAGCGCGCGCGCGAGCTCGCCGATATCCGGATGTGAATCGGCGTTCACGGCGCGACCTCTGGCGCCAGCACGAGACCGTCATCGGCGGACCACGAGATGGCTCGTTTTCTCGAGTGCGGTTGCAGATTGGTCACCGCCCAGTCGCCGCGAGCCAGCGCCGGAATGTTGGACAAACAGCCGCGACAATCGCAGGTCTCCCCACCGCACACCGGGCACCGGCCAGGGGGATTGTTGTCGTCCGGGATAAGCGCGTTGACCTGAATAACCCTGACGCAACATTGACACAGAGCGATCCGATTGTTCATTCGTGGTTCGCTCCCAACACGCGACCAGCACTGAACGGGTGCCACGGACGCTATATTCAGGGGCTGCAGTCCCACCTGAAATCGTGCAACCGTCGTGGCGGGTCCGATCCCCTGCGGTGGTTGACGATCAGGGGATGGCGGGTGCGTCGCTCAGGTTGATACGAGCGCGCGGCAGGCTCGCCACCGCATCCTTCAACGACTGAACCGTGACCAGAACGGAATTGCCGTTCTTCAGAAACACAATGTCGCCGCGACTGGCACGGCGATAAAGTTCCGACCTGGACAAGCCGGAGTACCTAATCGCGTCTGGCAGTCGCATGGTTAGTGGTTCGAGCAGCACGGCGGCGTTGCCGCCACCCTTAAGCGCTCGTTTCTCGTCAGTCGTCATACCCATGATTAAGTCCCCCGGAATTTCGGTGGACCAGATCAATGGCGGCTTTCAGACACCAAAAAAACAACCCAATATTCACCGGTTGACGATAATATCGGGCGTACCGGCAGGGAAGAGGTGGCGATGCTTCGAACTGAGTCGATTTTTGATCGTCTTCACAGTCAGTCGGACGGCGTCCGGATGGGTCTCGCCAAGCCACTGGAGCAAAGCTATCGCCTCCTGCCCAACTCCCGGCTTGAGTTCGTTCCTGTCCTTGCGGCGGCTTAATTCCCCCTCGACGAGTTGCATGCTGGTTGGTCGACCTGGTGCACCGGAGGAGGTCGGAACGACGGACCCGTCGTCTGCTACCGGCGGCGGCCACACGTGACGAGCGATCCATTCTCGCAAGGCGAGGTCGCTGATCATCATGTCGATCATCTGATGGACCGTGCCATCCGGTGCCACCACCGCCGCGCGGGGGGCATCGAGTCGGTGGCCTGCCCAGTCCCTGGCGAAACGAACATCATCGCCGATCCTGACAGTGATGCCCGCCAGATCATCGGTGACAGCGCGCCAAAGGAGATGCGGGGCGATCTCTGGCAGGCGGTCCCGGGATGACTTCGCCAGTCGCAGCAACGCGGTCCGGCCGCCCACCTCCTTCAGCACTGAACCGGTCCTGACCCGTGGCGGCTCGCGGCGAAGCGGGGTCCGCCAGCGTGGCGGATCAGGGCCGTCGCCATCGTACCTCGGTAGCGGTGCTCCAGCCGCCAACTCGGCATCGCGGCGGGCGATCTCCGCGGTCCATTCCTCGTCGGGCGTATCGAGGGGCGGCATCCGGTGCGCCGAGTCACCACCGTTGTTCCCGGTCATGCGGACACACGTAGCGGAATGACGTCGGCGCCCATCGGCCCTTCGCAGAACGCCGCCCATGCCTCCATCAGATGCCGGCGCCGCTCCAGGAGATCGCCGCGCTGGTAGGTGGCTTGCACCTTGGTCCCGACGGCGTGGGCGAGCGCTACTTCGGCGATGTCGTTCGGCTGGCCGGTCTCGCCGGCCCAGTCGCGAAATGTCGACCTGAACCCGTGAGCCGTGACAGAGCGGCCCATCCGCTCCAGCAGCGCGAGAAAGGCTCGCCCAGCCATTGGCGCCCCCGCCCGGGAACCCGGAAAGACGAAGTCACCGTCGCGCATCGCGTCCATCTGCCGCAGGATCGTCATGCATCGGTTCGAAAGCGGCACGCGGCGCTCACGCGGGAATTTCATGCGCTCCGCCGGGATGGTCCATAGCGCGTTGGCCATGTCGATCTCAGACCAAAGGGCACCAATCGTTTCAGACGGGCGGCTCGAGGTCAGGATATCGAATTCGAGAGCGATCGCGGCCACCGCCTCTTCTTCGCGAAGCTCGGCCATGAACACACCGATCTCGCGCCACGGCAGCGCGGCGAAGTGCTCCACCGTCGCCACTCTGCTTTTCTTCGGTAGCAGGTTCTCGAGGTGGTCTTTCCACCGCGCTGGATTGTCGCCAGTCCGAAACCCGCGTGTTTTGGCCGACTCCAATATTTTTTCGATCCGGTTCCGCACCCGATCGATCGTGACGTTTTTCGTCAACCATTCAGGCTCGACGACCTTCATCACGTGATCCGTCGTGATCGCGGCGGGAGGAAGGTCGCCGATGACAGGGTAGGCATAATCAGTGAGCGACTGTCGCCACTGGCCCGGACTCTTCCCCCCGAGCAGGTCGATGTTCGTCCGAATGTATTGCTCGGCCAGCACACGAAACGGCGGAATCTTCTCGGCCTTCTTTCTGGTCTTCTCCGCGCGCCGTTCAGCCAGTGGGTCCTTTCCCTCGCCGCGGAGCCGGTGTTGGTCGTCACGCTTCCGGCGCGCCAGGCCCAGACCGACCTTGCCGACGTCGCCAAGCCCCATCCAGTGGTCCTTGCCGTCCTCGCCCGCATACCGATAAAGCCACGATCCGTTGCCCGCCCCCGTGACCTGGAGGTATAGATTGTCCCCGTCGCCGACGACACGCTTCTCGCCGGCCTTCAGCAACGCTGCCAGCTTCGTCACGGACAATCGTCCCTTTGTCATGATATTCGCTCTTCTTCCTGAAACCTACATCCCAATCCACGGTAACAGGTGAGACGGCCAGAAACAAAGGGAAATGACATGGAACAGAGAAATGGCCGCAGATAAGTGTTTTTCGTGATATCAGGAACAGTGCGGAACGGCGGGGAACGACGGTCTGACGGACGTTCCATCATCCGCGCATCGATGCCAACCAGGAAGGAATGACCATGCGTCCCCACGCCGCCGCCATGAAGGCGCTTCTCGATCAATCCGGACTTCAGGTGGTACCCGGCTGCGGCGACGGCATGGGCGCCCGCCTGATCGAGGAAGCAGGCTTCCGCATCGGATTCGCCTCTGGTTCCAGCATCTCCGCGATGCGCCTCGCGATGCCGGACATGGATTTGCTGACGTTCACCGAGATGCGTGACACGGTCGAAACCATCATCGCCGCCGCGCCGAATGTGTTGTGGCTTGCCGATGGCGACACCGGCTATGGCAACGCGCTTGCCGTGCAGCGCACGATCCGGGCCTTTGCCCGCGCCGGCGCCGCCGCCGTGCTGATCGAGGACAAAGCGTGGCCGCGCCCGCTCGGTCACAACGGCGCCAAACTGGTGATCGAACGCGAGGCCGCGATCCTGCGCTGTCGCGCCGCCGTCGAAGCGTGCCGCGAGGAGGGGATTTTGTTGCTCGCACGCACCGATGCCCGCACCTCCCGCGGTTTCGACGAAGCGTTGGCGCGGCTGCAAGCTTTCGTGGCCGAGGGCGCGGACATTCTGTTCCTGGACTCGCCTCAGTCGGAGGCCGAGATGCGCGCGTCGATCGAGGGTTGCAACGGCAAGCCATCGATCGCGGTGACCTCGCCCGCCGGACGGCATTTCATGCCGGATGATGCGGAACTGGAACGCATCGGCACTAAACTCGTCATCTACCCGCAAGAAATCCTGGCCGCGACCGTGCATGCGGTGCGCGGCGTGCTGGCGGGATTGAGGGGTGGGACAAAGCCGCCGATGGCCGGTCCGCCGGAGCTCGCGATCGCGATCCGGTCAGCGCATTATTTGGCCATGGATGCGCGGTGGCCGGATCCAAGGTGACGGGTTTCCGTTCCTGCTTCGCGGTGGCAAGATCGAATGATGGTTCCGCTTTCCGTTCTCGATCTTTCCCCGATCGCCGAGGGCAGCGATGCCGGTCAGGCGCTGCGCAATTCGCTTGACCTCGCGCGGCATGTCGAGGCCCTGGGCTATCGCCGCTTCTGGATGGCCGAGCATCACAATCTTCCCGGCATCGCCAGCGCGGCGACCGCGGTGGCGCTTGCCCATATCGCTGCCGGAACGGACCATATCCGTATCGGTGCCGGCGGCATCATGCTGCCCAATCACGCGCCCCTCGTCATCGCCGAGCAATTCGGCACGCTCGCGGCCCTCCATCCCGGGCGGGTCGAACTCGGTCTGGGCCGGGCGCCGGGTTCGGATCAGATTACCGCCCGCGCGATGCGGCGGAATTTAACCGGCGGCGACGAGTTCCCCCAGGATGTCGTTGAGCTGATGGCTTACTTCCAGCCGGTGCAGCCTGATCAACATGTGCAGGCGGTCCCCGGCGCCGGCCTGAATGTGCCAATCTGGATTTTGGGCTCCAGCACCTATGGTGCGCAACTTGCCGCGATCCTGGGCCTGCCATTCGCGTTCGCATCGCATTTCGCACCCGGGATGATGATGGAGGCGATGTCGATCTACCGCGAGCGGTTCCGCCCCTCGCCACAACTTGCCGCGCCAAACGTCATGCTAGGGGTCAACGTCGTTGCCGCGGAGACGGATGCGGAGGCGCGGTTCCTGT
This sequence comes from Acetobacteraceae bacterium, assembly GCA_050012615.1. GTDB lineage: Bacteria > Pseudomonadota > Alphaproteobacteria > Acetobacterales > Acetobacteraceae > Rhodopila. Next base: position 5,147 of record JBEKGV010000374.1, read on the forward strand.
TCTCTTCGCTGCAGCAATCCTTCCTGAACATACGGAGCGGCCGGCCGGGCAGATTGCCG
>JBEKGV010000375.1:0-7379 GCA_050012615.1 Acetobacteraceae bacterium
ACTGATGATTCTGGGGACGCAATGGTATATCCTGTTTAACGTCGTCGCGGGCACGACCGCTTATCCCACCGACTTTCTCGAGGCGGCACAGACGTTCCGCTTTCACGGTTGGCAGTGGTGGCGGATCGCCATTCTGCCAGGCATTTTTCCTTATTACGTGACCGGAGCGATCACCGCGTCCGGCGGCGCCTGGAATGCCAGCATCGTTTCGGAGGTGGCGTCATGGGGGTCCGATCACCTCGCGGCCCATGGTCTTGGTGCCTACATCGCCCAGATGACCATCGCCGGCGACTACCCTCGCATCGTACTCGGGATCGCCGTGATGTCCGCTATTGTCGTTTTGTTCAACCGTCTGTTGTGGCGGCCGCTTTATGCCTTTGGCGAGCGCCGGTTCCGGTTGGATTGAAAGGAAATATCCCGTGTCCCCGCTCAGCGAGCCTCCGCCTCCGGGAAACGAACCGGCCGTCCGCGATCGAAGCGCGCGTGATACTGGCGTAAGCGACCCGGGTTCAGGCGAGACAGGCGCCGACGAAATCGAACTCGAACTGCGCCACATCCGGCAGAGCTATCCAAAGCCCTCGGGCGAGCCGCATCTGGTGCTGGACGACATCGACCTGAGCCTGCACACGAATGAAATCGTCGGCTTGCTGGGACGTTCCGGCTGCGGGAAGTCAACGTTGCTGCGCGTTGTTTCGGGCCTGGCACCACCGGTCAGCGGGGAGGTGCTTTATCGTGGTGGCCCGGTACGGGCCCCGGCCGAGGGGATCGCCATGGTCTTCCAGACCTTCGCCTTGTTCCCCTGGCTGACCGTCCTGGCCAATGTTCAGGCCGGCCTCGACGCGATCGGCGTTCCTGAGGCCGAGGCCCGATCGCGCGCCCTCGCGGCCATCGACCTGATCGGGCTCGACGGCTTCGAAAGCGCCTACCCCAGAGAACTTTCCGGCGGCATGCGACAGCGCGTCGGATTCGCGCGCGCCATGGTCGTCAATCCGACGATCATGTTGATGGACGAACCGTTCTCGGCGCTTGACGTACTGACCGGCGAGACCTTGCGAAGCGACTTCATCGATTTGTGGACGGCGGGACGCCTGGCCATCAAATCGGTCCTGCTGGTGACCCATAATATCGAGGAAGCGGTGTTCATGTGCGACCGCGTCCTCATTCTGTCGTCGGATCCGGGTCGCATCGCGGCCGAGATCGTCGTTTCACTCCCACGCCCGCGCGATCGCCTCGCCACCGCGTTTCGCGACGTCGTGGAAGACCTGTACAGCCGTATGACGGCCGGACCGGCACCCTCGAGCGGTGCCAGCCAGGCCGACGGCGCCAAGGCGCCTGAGATCATGGCCAGTATAGCCACCCAGCTGCCCATCATGTCGGCGATGCGGATCGTCGGCATGACGGAGGTGCTGTCGCACCCCTCGTTTGGTGGGCATGCCAGCTTGCCCGCGCTCGGCTCGCGCCTGCATTTTTCGACCGACGATCTGCTTCGTCTGGCGGAAGTGACGCAGCTTCTGGGCTTTGCCGAACTCTCCAAGGGTGAGTTGCATCTGACACCCTCGGGACAGGCGCTCGCCAAGGCCGACAGCCCGGGTCAAAAGCACTTGTTCGCGGACCACCTGTTGCGTTCGGTGCCTCTTGCCGCGCATATCCATCGGGTTCTGAACGAGCGGCCGACCCATGTCGCGCCGCGCGATCGCTTCCGCGCCGAACTCGAGGATCACCTGAGCACCGAAGACGCCGAGCGGACGCTGAGTGCCGTCATCGGCTGGGGACGTTACGCCGAAGTGTTTGCTTACAATCATCCGCGGCGTTTGTTCAGTTTGGATGACCCTCACTGACCGGGGCATCTCGTGCGGGTCAGCGAGAGGCGCCATGACCGCTTACGGCCGCGCGCCAGGCATTCGTGACGCCGCCGCGGCTGGCTTCCGCTCGGCGATACGGCTGAGTAGTTTCCGAGGCTGGCTTCGCGACACCCGGAACGATATTTCCACGCGTGCTGAGGCTCGCGCCGGGGCACGGACAGAAATGAAGTTTCGCCGATCTGGCCGGTACGAGGGCCCCGCCCCCGGGGTGACTCAGCGGAACTGAGGCGATCATCGCGGGCCATCGCCGATCGGGAGTGGCGAGTCGATACGGGACGTGGTGATTTGTTTGAACCAACAAGGACCTGACGATATGCTTAGAAAATCTCTGTTGACCGTGGCCGTCGCCAGCCTGACGCTCGGCGCGCTTCCTCTGTCCGTGCCGGCTCACGCCGCCGCCACGGTCAAGACCGGTATACTGACCTGCCATGTGGGCAGCGGATACAGCTTCGTCTTCGGTTCATCTCGCCACCTGAACTGCACCTATCAGAGTGATGCCAACGCGTTGCTCGGTGGCTCCAACCGCGAAATTGAGCTGCAACCATTCAGCGTTGGCGACGAAAAGGGTCTCAATGTGGCGGCCGGCATCGCATCGATTACGTTGCGCGCGCGACGCTAGTATTCGCCATCGCGAAGGCGCTGATCATGGTCCTTATAGCGTCATGGCCTGATCGGACCATGACGCGGGGATGTGTCGCGCTTCAACGATTCTCCGTACTACGGTGCAAGGCGGAGCCGGACCAGACGTGAAGGTCCGGCTTCTCCGGATGCCCGGCACAGACACCCTGGGCGTCAGATTCCATCCAGGCCAAAAGGATACCGCGCGTGGATAACATCGTGGCATCGAACACCGCGACGATCGAAAACCGCACGTTCGACGAGATCGCGGCCGGCGATAGCGCCAGCATCGTGCGGACGTTGACCGCGGCGGATATCGAACTTTTCGCCGTTGTCTCCGGCGACATCAATCCGTCGCACCTTGATTCCGTCTACGCGAAGACGGATCTGTTCCATCGCGTTGTCGCGCACGGCATGTGGGGCGGCGGCCTGATCTCCGCCGTCCTCGGCACGAAACTTCCTGGCCCTGGCACGATCTATTTGTCTCAGTACCTGCAGTTCCACGCAGCTATCGGCATCGGTGACACGATCACGACCACCGTGACCGCGCGCGAGAAGCAGGTGGAACGGCATCAGATCACTTTCGATTGCCGGTGCGTCAACCAGGCGGGACACGAGGTGATCACCGGCGTCGCGGAAGTTCGCGCCCCGGTGGAAAAGTTGCGGCAGGCGAGGATGGAACCGCCGGATGTTCAACTTGCCCGGCATCGGCGGTTCCACGATCTGCTGGCGCTCGCGACCGGAAAAACGCCAGTGCCGGTCGCGGTCGCGTACCCGTGCGACGCGCTGTCTCTGAGCGCGGTCGTGGAGGTCGCCGATCTCGGGCTGGTCGTTCCCATTCTGGTTGGACCAGCGGCGATAATTCGCGCGGCCGCGGTGGAGGCCAACGTCGATATCGGCCCACTTTGCCTGATCGATGAGCCGGACGCCGAAGCGGCTGCACTAGGCGCCGTCGCTCTGGTTCGCGCGGGTGAGGCCGCCCTCCTGATGAAGGGCTCATTGCATACCGACGTCCTGATGCACGCGGTCGTCGCCGCCGCCACCGGCCTGCGGACCGAGCGGCGCCTGAGCCACGTCTTTCTCATGGATGTACCGTCCTACCCGAGGCCACTCCTGATCACCGATGCCGCGATCAACATCGCTCCGACGTTGGAGGAAAAGCGCGACATTGTGCAAAATGCGATTGATCTGGCGCATGTGATGGGCATTGCGACACCGCACGTGGCGATCCTGGCCGCGGTCGAGACCGTCAACCCGGCGATGCGTTCCACGCTCGATGCCGCGGCGCTGTGCAAAATGGCGGACCGTGGCCAGATCACCGGCGGCCTGGTCGATGGCCCGCTGGCGTTCGACAACGCGGTCAGCGCGGACGCGGCACGGGAGAAAGGAATTTCGTCCCTCGTCGCCGGATATGCCGACATTCTGGTCGTGCCGGACCTGGAGGCCGGCAATATGCTGGCCAAGCAACTTTCTTTCCTGGCCGGTGCCGATGCGGCCGGCGTCGTCGTCGGTGCGCGCGTGCCGATCATCCTGACAAGTCGCGCCGATTCCGCGCGCACAAGGATCGCGTCCTGCGCCGTGGCGGTGCTGATGGCACGCGCCAACCCGGCTCATCTCCAGGCTGCGTGACCGCTGATGCGGTGCAGCCACCGAGGAGGACGCGAGCCGAGGCATCGCGGCCGATGAGAACGCCATGATCGGACAATACGGTGGCGAGACGATCGCGGCAGGCACGACATGAGGCGGCCCCGGATCGCCGCCAGGCGCCATGTGGAACGCCATCGGGCGGGCCATGTCGGCTGGCTGCGCGCCGCGGTCATGGGCGCGGATGATGGTCTCGTTTCAACAGCGAGCCTGGTACTGGGGGTCGCGGCCGCGCATGGGACGCACCGGAGTATCCTGGTCGCCGGGGCCGCCGGGCTGGTCGCGGGTGCCATGTCCATGGCCGCGGGCGAGTATGTGTCCGTGCACTCGCAGGCCGACACCGAACATGCCGACCTGAAGCTTGAGCGTGCGGAACTCGCGACCGACGACAAGGGAGAGCACGACGAACTGGCGGCGATTTATGTTGGCCGCGGCCTCGATCCAGCTCTGGCGAAACAGGTCGCGGACCAACTGATGGCGCACGACGCGCTCGGCGCGCATGCGCGTGACGAACTGGGCATGACCGATACGCTCGCGCCGCGTCCGCTGCAGGCCGCGTTCGCGTCAGCCACAAGTTTCGCGGTCGGCGCGGCGATGCCGCTCGGCGTGGCCGCCTCCGTCCCGAACCCGGGGCTGATCGTCGCGGTATCCGGAACGTCACTCGTGTTTCTCGCTGTATTGGGGGCGTTGGCGGCTCAGGCTGGCGGAGCACCACTGGTTTTGGGCGCAATGCGCGTCGCGTTCTGGGGTGCCCTGGCGATGGCCATCACCGCGGGCGCCGGCGTTTTGTTCGGCGCCGTCGTATGAAGGGTCGAATGCGAATGCAGGCAATGGTGTTGAAAACCCTGAGGTCCCCTCTTGAAATGACCGAACTCCCCCAGCGTCATCCGGGCCCGGGTCAGATCAGAGTGCGGGTCGCGGCCTGCGGTGTCTGCCGAACAGACCTGCATGTCGTCGATGGCGAACTGCCACACCCTCAGGTCCCGATCATCCCGGGTCACGAAATCGTCGGCCGGATCGATGCGATCGGCTCCGGCGTCCTCGATCTGCACGCTGGCCAACGCGTCGGCATCCCCTGGCTGGGCCACACCTGTGGCGTCTGCCGATTTTGCACGAGCGGCCGTGAAAATCTGTGCGATCATCCATTGTTCAACGGCTACACGCGCGACGGCGGTTTCGCGACCGAGACGATCGCCGACGCGCGCTTCGCGTTCCCTCTCGGCGAGGCTGGCGACGACGAGGCTTTGGCCCCACTGCTTTGCGCGGGTCTGATCGGGTGGCGATCTCTGGTGATCGCGGGCGAATGCAAGAATCTCGGCCTCTACGGCTTCGGAGCGGCGGCCCACATCCTGGCGCAAGTGGCGAAATTTCAGGGACGGTCGGTGTTTGCGTTCACTCGTCCCGGAGACGCCGCCGCGCAAAACTTCGCGCGTAGCCTTGGTGCGGTCTGGGCTGGAGGATCCGATGAACTGCCGCCGGAACCGCTCGACGCGGCCATCATCTTCGCGACAGTCGGTTCTCTCGTGCCGCTCGCACTGGCGGCGGTGCGCAAGGGAGGCCGCGTGGTCTGCGCGGGGATCCACATGAGTGACATTCCGAGTTTTCCCTACGGGCTACTGTGGGAAGAACGGCAGTTGGTTTCGGTCGCCAATCTTACCCGTCGGGACGGCATCGATTTCCTGGCCCAGGTCCCGAAGATCGGTATCGTAACGAAAACGACGCGGTATCGTTTGGATCAGGCGAACGAAGCCCTGGCCGATCTCCGCGCCGGACGGTTTGAGGGCGCGGCGGTGCTGGTGCCGTAACCGGTGCACGCCGGCCCTGTCCGGCAAGCAACGGGTGGCGGGGTTCTGTCCCAGGTCAGGCCAGTTCGGCCGATGGGTGGCTGCCATAGTGCTCCATGTGATGCATGGCCGCCTGGTCGGCATGAAACAGAGCATGTTCCGTATGTTTGAGCGCCTCGTTGGTCGCATGGTTGGCTCTTACGAAGTGCTCGGCGTCGTTGTGCTTCCGTGCCGTCTCGTGATGCCGCGCCGCTGCGTCGTGGTGGTCGGCGGCAATGGAGTGATGCTCCGCCGCGGTGAGGACTTTCGGAGACGCCACCGCCGTCGACCCGGACGCACCGGCGGACCGGCTGAGATAGTTAGGCAATGGACTACCCTCGTGCTCGGCGTAAAGCGCGCTCGCCGCCTGGCCGTGTTCCAGGGCGCGCAGGGCATGACCATGAGCGGTCAGTGCCTGATGCGCGGCATGGGCGTAGTCCTTGCCTATCCGGTAGTGCCGCGAGGCTTCGCGATGGAATCGCGCCGCCTGTTGATGATGCTCGGCCGCGGCCGCGTGATGTGCTGATTGTTCCGGCGATTTGGTCATCGTCATCCCTTGTCCACAGGTCGTTTATCGGACAGCATTCTATCGGTTGCCCAATTGTCTTCTCAGGGCCGGAAAGTACTCATACCAATTGGCGAATAGATTGACTCTTGGCCGTTACCGTCATGGCCCGGCTTGTCCGGGCCACCTATCACGGCACAGTGCTGGTCAAGGTGGCCCGAACAAGCCGGGCCATGACGGGTTTGAAAGGCCGTACGTCAATCTTTCGGCGGGTTAGTATCAGATCGTGCAAATTCTCCGGGGTCACGAAGCATTCCGCTACGGCGCCGATTGTCCTGGCGGACCGCTGATGGGCCCTAAATCAGCCGCACCAGTTGCTTACCAAAATCGCGTCCGACTGGAAGGCCGTAGGTAGTTTCCGAGACTATCAGCGAACTGAACTCGAGATCATCCTACCAAAACACCAATTCCTGATCAGATGCGCAGATTGGCGGCCAATAGCGGAGAGTCTCATGAAACACCAACCCATGGGCCACACGGCACGAGGACAGTTAAGACTCGTTTACAGCGATCGGATTGTGTCTCGCCGGCTTGGTGCCGATGCGACATTAGGCGACGTCGCTGAAATGTTGGGTGAACTCGAGCCGCGACATCTTGGGCATCCGGTCGCGATAGATGTCACGATGACGGACTTGCCGGAGCGGTTCCCGGCCTCGCGTTTCATGCCGGCGGGGATGACGTACGAAGATGATCCGGCGGCGGAATTCGAGGACGTGATATCGCGAGAACTGATGTTGCGTGCTCCCGTCTTCGCGGCACAAGTCCGCGTGTGAGGTGACCGCTCTCATCACGATGCCGTTCATCACCAGCCGGTTCCTGCCCCGTGCGAGAGACCTGAAGCGCGACCCGTCAGTGGTCTGTAAAGGG
>JBEKGV010000376.1:0-6047 GCA_050012615.1 Acetobacteraceae bacterium
GAAATGTATGCAGCCCTCAAGGCCAGGCAATTCGACGCCCAGACCGATCCGCTCGGCGTCGTGCAGACACTCAGGCTTTACGAGGTGCAGACTTATCTGTCACTGACCAGGCATTGGTGGTCCGGGTTCACCCTGCTCGCCCATGGCGAGACGTGGGAGGCGCTGCCCACCGACATCCGACAAATTATCGTCGATACCGCCGATCACGCGTGCCGCGCCCAGCGTGCCGAGATCGAGGCGTTCAACATCGCCGGTGAAACCGAACTCGCCCGGCTTGGCATGATCGTCAACACCGCCGACAGCGCGGGCATCCGTGCCCGTCTCGGCGATTTCTACGCCCGCTGGAAGGCGCGATCCGACCCCTCCGCCTGGGCTCAGCTCGAATCCCACGCCGGCGGGTTCGGCTGATCGGAGCTTATTGCGATAGATCGGTATTCGGAAATTGACAGGAAGGGCACCGGTCTCGGGTTGCCGATATCCGAGACATCGTGACGACGCGGCACCGTGGAACGATCTCGGTCGAGAGCGAGGTCGGAACTTCACCGAATTCGTTGTCACCCGGCCGCGTGGAATGTTCGCGAACGAAGGAAGCCGGAAATGACTTGGCACGCCCTGCCCGCGGACGTTCGGATGGCATCTGCCGTAGGACCGCTTTGGGTCGGCAACCGACCATCGAAAATCCGTTGTCCTCGACGGAAGCAGTGAGACAAGACTTGTCGAGGGCATCGGCGACGAGGACGAGGACGAGGACGAGATCGTAATCACCGAAGCAATACCAGCTGCCAACGATTTGTTTACGTTTCCGTCCGAATCAGCAGCCGCGACACCGTGGTGTGCGTCCAAAATCTGTCGCGAAATCCCTGAGCTGCACTCATAGTTTTCGACCGTCGTATGCCCAGTGCAGTAGGGCCTGCCTCTAACGCCGCCGGCAACTCAAATCACGAGGCTCACAGTTCCGCTGGATCTGTAGAAAGTGCCGTCGCATGGCCTTCCAACGCCTGATTTGACGCTGATCCTCCACCGACATTCGGCGTCCCATGAAGTAGGAAGAAATTGAGCGAACAATCCCGCCCTTTGGGCGCCAATTTGGCCCGCGCAAACCAGCTTCGGGGAAACTCATCGCGCGTGTCGATCATGTTTTTACCGCAGAACACCCCAAGCTCAAGCATTTGCTTCGGCGTCAGGTCCGGCTGAAAATCTGGATGAAAGCCGCGGCCGATTGGAGCAACGCGCGCATACCGATGACCACGCTGCATCTTGTCGTTCACCGTGACGATGACATCGCGCATGGACCTAATTATCCTCAATCGTGACCGTCTGCTGAGCATCAGGGATAAACCGCCAGCTCTCCAATGAATTTCAATTCCACCTGTGAAGCACCGACGGCACTACGGCCACCGAGTCTGGCATAGTCTTCAGCCGCGGATCATAACCGTCTCGCAGTAGGTTCGTGCCAGCGGCGCCCTCGTTGCCAAGTGCCCGCTCGACCTAATCGCCGGTGAGGACGCGTTTCACCTGGATTACACGCCAGCGGGCTCGTTCGCCGACGCTTCGCCCGGTGTCCCTTACACGCATGATCGTCTGACGCGATGTGGCGAACTTTCTCGCCATCGCCGATACGCTGGCACCAGCTGCCAGTTCCTTCCGCACGGTGTGGCGTTGGGTCGCATCCAAGGTCACGGGACGGCCGAGCACCGCTCGTTCCGCCTTGGCCCGGGCCAGACCGGATCGCGTGCGCTCGATCAGGAGGTCGCAAGGGGCCGGAGCAGGTGGGCGCTTTCGTTGGTCCAGTTTGCGCGGACACGGGAGGATACTCGAAAGATGCAAGGCACGAGTCATCCGGCGAGCGCCTTGCGTCGTCCGCGGTGCTTTTATTGGGCCGCTGAAACCGTGACGGCGGCGGGACCGCGCCCAAGGTCGGGCAGATGCAATTCCACATCGCGCGTCTCAGGCCCCATCAGAGCACCGACGATCATCAACAGCGGCGCGATTATGATGAGCACGATCGGCGTCATCAGATAGGGCATCAGGTGCGACAGCCATAACAGATAAATGCCGGAAAACGACGGGATGACGATCGCCACACTGTATCCGATGCCGTAGCCACTGGCCCGAACGTGGGTCGGAAACCGCTCACAGATATAGGTGGTGACGATCCCCCACGGCGCGAGCAGGATGATCTGGAATATCGCAGCGAGGACTGTCGTGATGAGGACCGATCCGCCAGCCGTGGCGTGGGCGATCATCACGTAATAGAGCGCCGGCTCGACGATCAGGACGACCAGGGCACCGACCACGATGGCGCGGCGTCGGCCGATTGCCTGGCCAAGCAGCGCGAAGAACAAGAAGCCAAAAAACAGGCCGATGCTGGCGACCAGAAATGTGTTCGTCGTCGTCTCGCTTGGGATGCGGAGGTGCTGGATCATGATGCTGGGCAATACCGTTCCCGGCTGGCCGACCAACCAGAAGCCGCTCATCATCAGAAACACCTGTCCGAGGTTGCGAAGATGCGCGCCGGAAAGCACCTCCTTGAGGGGCGCTGCGCTCTTTTCGCTTTGCTGCCATAACGGCGATTCGGGCACCGTGCGGTAATAGATCAGGAAGGCAAAGGCGAGCGCGCATCCGAACAGGAACGGAATGCGCCATCCCCAATCGTAATATTGCTGCTTCGTCGTCACTGCCAGCATGATCGAAGCGGCCAGCGACACCGCTCCGAAGCCGACCGGGAAGGCGGCCTGCAGTAGTCCGCCGACAAAGCCGCGACGATGTTTGGGTACCATTTCCAGCGCCAGCGTGTTGTTGGACGTGTACTCGCCACCCATGAAAATGCCGCCGATGAAGCGCAGCGCGAGAAGCAGCACAAGCGACCAGGCACCGATCGTTGAATAGCCGGGGAGGAGCGCGACCAGCCCGGTCAGGGTACCAAAGCCGGCGATGCTGATCATTGTGACGAAGCGGCGGCCGATCTTGTCGGCCCAGTGGCCGAAGATGATCGCGCCGCACGGACGGCCAAGCAATGCTATTGCGACAGTGAAATAATAGATTGTTGTTGTCGTTGTTGTGCTCAGGTCCTTCGGCTCGAAGTAGGTGATGACGGGCGTCAGGACCATTGCCGGTAGGTAGATGTCGAAAAAATCGACGGCAAAGCCGATAAACCCGGCGATAATGCAGCGCCGCGCGATGGCGTTGACCGCGGTATCGGAAATCATTTGATCGCTCATGGCGATCCTCCCATTTTGGCCGGGTAGCGCCCCGGTCTCTTGCCAGATATTCAACACTTGGCGACGCGTCGGGGCATGTCAAATGCCTGCGCGGCTGGTCGCCGGCGGGCCGCGCTCGTACAATACCCGGATGTTTGGGCGCTGCAAGGCGGGGTTCTGTGACTATCGGTTGAGGGTTCAGACTCCTAAGGAGCACGGCCTGGCAGAAGTTCTCCCTTGCTTTCGATGATATAACGTCCTTGATCAGGCCTGATACTGATCGATACAGAGCACGGATGTTGGTCAGACTTGGTCAAAGGGTCCGAGATGAGGGCTATTGCGCGGCAACGCGCATTGGCATGTGTGCTCGTAGGAAACCACGCACCCGGTCGATCGTGCGCTCCTTCAGCTCCGCCGGTTCCTTCCACGGAAAGACCGTGATCTCGGCGTTCGGCGCCAGCGACGCGATATCGATCGAGGTCTGCAGCGGATGTGCCGGCACGTCATCCGGCAGCACCAGCATCGGCGTTCGGCAGTTTTTGATAAAATCGCGCGACACGCTGTACAGGAAATCGGGTTGAACCGCATACAGGTTGTGCAGATATGTCTCGATCGTGTCTATCGACACTCCCGGCCGCCGCCTCATGAAATCGTGCACCCAGTTTTCCTTGCCATGCCGGTACATGACGGTTGGGTCGTCAGGCAAATGACCAACGCTTTGGCAGAACACGGCGGCGATGACGCGGGCAGGCGCCCGCTGCAGCAGCTTCCCGGCAAAGCAGCCGCCGATGCAGTAGCCCATGTAAAAGAATTCGCGGATGCCGAGATGATCCATCAACCCGAGCTGGTCGTCGGCGAACGCGTCCCATGGGTTGTCGACCGGCACGGGGCCGGTCGACTCGCCACCGTTGGCGTTGCGCTGGTCCATGGTGATGCAGCGAAAGTCGTTCTTGAAGACCTCCGTCGCGTTGAACACGGCGGTTGGCCAGTTGCTGACCCGCGAGTTCAGGCCGCCCCCAGGTGTGACCAAAAGCGGAAACCCAGAGCCGGTCTCCTCATAGCGTATGCGGACGTCGCCTTTTTGATAGAACGGCATCGCAGTTCCTCCTCCTGAGCCTCGTGCAGGCAGCCCGCTCACGGGGGGTCCCAACCCGACGCGAAGAGAACGTCCTGTCCAAGCGGTGCGCGAGTTCAGCCCATTTCGCGCCCGCGCTCAACCTCGCTGGGCAGCGAATGCCCCGGGGCGCTCGCGGCAATCAGCCGATCACGCGAACGGCCGCGCCTGGTCCGGTATGACTGACCCCACGCGTCAGGACGGCGCACAACGTCCTTTATCATGCGGAGACCGCATGGCTTGGCGGCTCGTCCGGGGTCCGGACCTTCCGACGCAGGAGCATGCCCCAGGCCCTGTTGATCCTCAACTTTTCGGCGGCTTCTCAGCGACCACGGGCTGAAAGCGTCCAGGGATAGCTTCCTGCTGCGTTTCCAATGCCGCCTGAATGCTTCAAAGAGACGAAACTTGGCCACGCAAAGCGCGAACCTGGGTAATTGCGGGTTGTCCTGCTTCGTCCCGCATGGCTCGAACCCGGCCAACGGGGTCAAATTGAGGCCGCGTTGGCGTCAGTGCAGGCACGGATAGCCCAGCGCGGCGGCCTCGGCCGCGTAGCGGCCTGGGGTCCGGTAGTCGACCTGGTCCGGCGGCACGACGTCCAGCAGCAGCATCCCGGCCCGCACGGGCGCCCATTTCGGCTCGGCGGCCACCCGTCGCAGCGCCTGTGTAAGCGCGGCCTTTGTTACCGGATCGGTTGCCGCGGCAGTGACGAACGGGATCGCGGGAGTGGGCGGCGTCGCGGCCAGAATACGAAGCTGCTCCGCCAGGGCCGGGCGATGGCGGGCGAAGAAAGCGTAGGTGACGCAATCCACGCAAGTGGAATCGGCCTCGCCACGGGCGACGCGTTCGAGGTTGCTCGGCTGGCTGTGGGTCTCGGCGATTGGCGATTGGTTGATGATGACGGCCGAGAGCCAGGGATGAAGGGACGGTCACGGGAACAACGGATCGCCGGGTCCGGCTTTGCGTCGGCGTGGTTACGCGGTAGCGTCACGTTCCGCGAAGCCAAGGATATGGTAGACCTGCCGGCTGGAGAGCACCCGTACGGACAGTGTTTATCGTTTCCATGATGCCAGGTCTCGCCGCGAGGAACCGCATAGAGAAACCAAGGAGGACGAACCGTGTCTTTCAGTCAGCCATCGGCCGATCCCACCGGGCTAACAACAGCGAGGAGTCTGATACACCAACATTGGGGTCTGTTTTTGACCGAGGGGATCATTCTGACCGTGCTTGGCCTCGCGGCGATCATCGTGCCGCCCATCGCGGGGCTCGCGACGACTGTTCTGCTGGGCTGGCTGTTCCTTCTCGCCGGGATCGTGGGCCTCTTTTCCACGTTCAGGGCTCGTAACGCTCCCGGCTTCACGTGGTCCATGTTGTCGGCGGTGGTCGCGGTGCTCGCGGGACTGGCACTGCTGTGGAACCCGCTGCAAGGTTTGGTCACTCTCACTTTTGTGCTGACCGCCTTTTTCATATTCGACGGAATTCTGATGATCATCCTTTCCATTGCCCATCGCCGGGAGCTGTCGGGCAAATGGGAATGGATGATGTTCAACGGCATCCTCGACCTGATCCTGGCGGGTATCATTATCTCCGGTTTGCCCGGCACCCTGGCATGGGCGCTGGGTCTTCTCGTCGGCATCGACATGATATTCGGCGGCGGCTCGCTGATCGCGATGGCGTTGGACGCACGCAAAACGGCTACGACGTAGAGAGGTTGATGACCCGGAACGACACGATGC
>JBEKGV010000377.1:0-5189 GCA_050012615.1 Acetobacteraceae bacterium
GCGATGGGGATCCCGACGCTGGATGGTCTGGGCTGTCCGGGAGCCGGGGCACACGCGGCGCACGAGCATATTCTGTGGCGGGAACTGGCGCCTCGGGCGGCGCTGATGGCGGGGTTGCTGGAGGGGTTGGAGGTGGGGTGAGTCTCACTGGCTGATTGACCCGGGCTTTGGAGGACGGCGCCGTTCGGCAGGGCGGTCGATCTCGCCGCGGGTGACAAGCTGGTTGGGTGACTTCCAGGATCATTGGATCCCGGTCAGCGGTGCATTTCTTCGGTGCCGCCGCGGAACCGCGCCTTCTCGCGCGAGCGGTTCCGTTCCACCCGTAACGCCGGATCTTCGGAAGTGCATGATATAAGGAAGACATCCGGCGGGCGAGTGTTATCCTACCACTGACCGTTCGAAATTCGACCGAATATCGTGCGGTTACAAGTCATGATAAGTGTGGCATGACGAAGCGCGAACAAAATTGTCGTCACTGTGGTTTGGATCACACTCACCGAATGGCGATTGAGCTATGATTGGCGTTAAGGTCGTCTCACGTCCAGACCGCTCAGGCGTTGAGTTCATCGCGCCGGATCATACGAATCGGTGTCACGAGGCGCTTACGAGTTTCGACCGCCGCGCGACGATCACTTTTGGATCGGAGGGAAGTTGCAATGAACGCAGTCAAATGGGTTCTCGTTGATTCCACGAACGGCGCTACCACGAAGGACGGCTCGAAGCTTTCCCCTGCCGTCCTGGCCCACATCGCTGAGGCAGTCCAGGACCAGGTCGACCAGGAGTTCGCGACCGAGTGGGGTGCGCGGGCGACGCTGCGCGTAGGCACTGAGAACGACATTCAGCCCGACGAATGGGCCTATGGTTTTGTGAAGTCGCTGCCGGATGCCCCTGGTGCCAGCGCTTACCATGACATTAATGCAAACGGTGTCCCTTTTGCCCTCTGCGCCGTCACAACATGCGACAGTCTCCTTGGTCCCACCGGCGTCAGCGTCGATGCCTCGCACGAGATTCTTGAGACAGCAGGCGACGAAGGTGCGAACCAGTTCGCTAACGATAACAAGGGTCTTTTGCACGCCGTGGAAATGTGCGATGCGGTGGAAGTCCAAACTTACGGCAAGACTTGCAACGACGGCACGGTCGTTCAGGTCTCGAACTGGCTCCTGCGGTCCTGGTTCATTCCAGGCGCCGCCGGTCCATACGAGTACATGACGTCCGCGGGCATCAGCGGTGCCGTGAAGCCTCCTGGCCCGCTGCAAACCGCGCCCGGACATGGAGGTAACTACCAGATCATCAGCAAATGGGGCGGTGACCCGCAAGCCGTCGCCGCGGCGCATCACCTCATAGGTACTCGCCGCAAGGGAATGCACCCTCACTGGAGGTCTCGGGCGGGCCGCCGGTTGAAGCAGTTGGAACACCTGGCTCAAGCGCGATAAGCCGTGTGGCCAGGAGTAACCCCCGTCAGGTCGTTGCTTCCTCGTCCGATCGGCGGCATCGGGGGGGGGGCGCGACGATGCCCCGTCCGGCCGCCCCGTGACTTCATTTTGGATACGATCTGTTATCAAGAGTGAAGGCTGAACATTCGTGCCGACGGTTCGAGAGTCATCTCTCGCGCTCTGCTTCAAACAGATGGTACAGGTCAGGCGGCTGATTTTTGGGGGCATGCAATTGGCGGACTATTTCGCTTTGTCGTGGAATTGTGCTCGACTCCAGACCGGAACAGAGGCTCACATCTGGCGAAATTCCGGGGGACGCATGCCCAACCACGCTGCCGCTCTCGCTGTCATCGCAGCCTGCCTAGGCGGTTGTTCAGCCAGAGAAATTGTCCCACAGCCGTCCAGCATCACGTTAGAAACAGCGTTGCGGGAGACGGTCGCGGCTCTCCACAGCATCCAGTCCCCACCAGCGTATAACGGGTCCAGCTCAGCCATCGGTTTTAATCCATGCACCATGCAGGTGACGTTCGCGATCACTGCCGGTGGCGTCGACAACAAGAGCCTTGTCCTGAACCTCGCAGCCCCCGCCGGCGCGCCGGTTATAGCGGGCCTTCAGGGGACTGTCGGCACGACGGAAACCACGTCGCGGGGCAACACTGTCGTGCTGCTGTTCACCACACCGGCATGTAATCCGACCGGCACTTTGGGGTCGGCCCGGCCTGATGAGGTCTCGCTTCTGCAGCAGCAAATCGGGGCCGCGCGCCAGAATCAGTACATGAAGCCCCTTGGGCCGGCGGCCCCCGGCGGAGGCGGCGCGGGGCACTGACCACGACTTCCACAACGGAGACGAAACATGGCCAAAGATCCTCTGAAAACCGTGCCCGGTCGCGCTGGGCGTGGACCGAGACGAAAGCTGGCAAAAGGCCCTCCGAAGACCGAGCCAGGCGGCCCAGGGCGCGGCCCGGACTTTATTGTCTCCGAGGGGAAAGACGAAAAGGCAAAGCATGCGGTGCAGAAGGAGGATCCGGCACCTCCAACTGTACCAGGCGACCCAGGCAACGGTCCTGCATTCTAACTAGAGCTCTGGCCTTGACTGACGTCAGATGACGCACCGGCCGCCGCGGCTTCTGGTGCACCCGTCCTGTTTTCGCCGCGGCGGCTGACACCGGGTGCTATGAAGCAGATCACAGCGCGCCTCGCCAATTTCACATAAGAGGATCGATGCAACGCGATATTCCGGGTTTTCGTGGCTCGACACCGCTGTTTCGGGAGGAGACCAGCTCATGGTGTATTCGCAACAAACACTGCAACGCAGGCTCGAACTCTCACGTCAGCTAACCAGCGCCTATACGCGCGACAATGCATTACTGAGCCTGCAGCTCTCGGGGCCGGGACGGAGTCTTCAAATTCCATTTCCCTCCGGGCTGGCTCCGTCACCGTCGAATGCCGCGGTATCTGATCCCGCCTTACCGCTGCCAGCGGCGGATATCGTGGTGCTCACCTACACATCTGATGAAAGCAAGGCGCTTGCCGACGTAATGACGCCAGGCCGTTTCGCGGAAGATTGGAACCACTACACGAATGGCTACTCGGAATTGCTACCTGAAATCAGACAGGGAGCGCCGGCCAGAAAGGCGGGTCGCCTCGGCAGTTACTGGATGACCAAGGTAGGCTCAAAGCGCGTTCTGGTTTTCAAATCGGAATTGCACATGCATCAGGATTTCGAGATCCAGGACGGCCATCCGACGTTGCCTATTCAAAGTCTCTTTGGGCAGATCATTCAGCAGACCAACCCTGAATATTTTTTCTGTATCGGGACGGCAGGCGGAACGTTGCTCGACAAGCCGCTTGGCACGGTCGCGATGAGCAGAACCGTCAAATTCGACTGCAAAAAGGATTTCGCTCACGAACCCTATGCGAGCGCGGCCCCGTATACATCAATCTGGGATGTTCCGCTGACCTACCGCGAAACGGCGCTCACGCTCATGAGGCCGTTCACCTCGAATCTCGTCGTTCAAAAAGATGGCGAGTACGCGGATTGCCCTTGCGCTCAGCTTCGTCCCGATGAGGGCACGTCTCCAAACGTCTTTTTCCTGATCGATGGCCAGGATGCAATACCTACATCATTCCCCGTGCTGACCACGGACTATTTTGAGTTCGGCACGGATGAGAATGGCCTCCAAAACGAAGGCATGGCCGTCGAGATGGACGATGCCGTGCTGGGACTGGTGTGTTCAACTTTCGCCCATCCGCCAAAATGGGCAAGCATTCGCAATTATTCCGACCCGGTTATAAACGGATCGCTCGCGGAGACGGATCAGGAAAATTGCGCGTTGCGCATATACCTTCGTTATGGTTACTGGACTTCGGTCCTCGGCGCGATCGCCACCTGGAGCGTCATTGCCGCGTTGTGACGAAGACCACGCGCGGCCAACCGCGGAAGTACCCGCCAACCGTCCATATCCTGAGGAATAAATGGCCGAAAGTTTCGTCACCATCTTGTGCGAATTCTTTGCTGGCTGCCGCGGCGGGACCCTGCGTAATATCGCGATGTTGGCGACTGTTTTGCTGTCAGCATGTACCCTGGCGGATCAGTTCGGTTCACGAGCCGTCAACTACAACATCCAGGCGGAAAACGCCCGGGACCAAGGTCTGCTTCTGAATATCATTCGGGCCGCCTATCGAAAACCCATGCAATTTTCCGATGTGACGACCGCGTCAGGAACCGCGACCGCCACGGGAACGATCGGTTCGTCGCTGCTCCTTGGGCCGCATCAAAGCGCTTCCACCAATAGCCTGTCTCCGGGCTTCACCTTCGCGGGCGGCCCGACCTTCACCATGAGCTCGCTCGATACGAAGGAGTTCTACTCTGGCATTCTGGCACCCATTAGCAATTCGCTGGTCGGCTACTATGTATCGCTCGGCATTCCCCCCCAGGTTCTCTATACATTGCTGTTCGCGGAAATTGACGTCGACGGCTTCGCACCCATGAAAAACAACGTCGCACGGCAGCCGCAGTGGGACACATTTCAATACACAATGAATGCTCTTCTTGACGCCGGCCTGACCATAGAGCTTAAGGCCCCTGACAACTTCGGTCCGGCACTCTCGGCGCGCAGCCTGAGCGATCCCGCGAAGCTCGCGGCTCTTGCCAAAGAGAAGATCGACCTCGTTCCCGGAAAGTCGGGAAAATCGGCAACGCCCGCCGTTTGGCACGCGGTGAAGGATGATCCGAAGCCGGGATTCTGTTTTGATAATAAAAATGGGTCCAAATCCGTGTTCCTGGCGAGCGGGACGATTCATATTCCCGACAGTGCACTGTGCGGCAAGGAAAAAGATGAATCCAGCAGGACACAGACAGAAACCCTGACGACGAAAACGCTTTTGCCTGGCCTGAAGGTGAGGATCCGTTCGCTCGAAGGTGTGATCTATTTCCTCGGCGAAATCGTCCGATCCCAATTGGGTCTGGATCAGACACACCAAGACAGAATCAATCCTTGGATTTGTTTCGAACGGTGCACCGGCGATCGCCTTCGGATGGAGACCGACACTTTGTTTTCTGTTCGTCCGGGAAATCCGTCCCCGTCGATATCGACGACCTACGACAACGCAACCTATTCCATGCCGGTCGATCCCTCCAACGCGGACCACTCAGCGCAAGTTCTCGAGTTCGCCGCGCAGCTGATGGCGTTGAGCAGTTCTTCCAAGGATCTTCCGTCCCCCGGCGTGGTCACACTGATTGGGCACTGACGCCGG
>JBEKGV010000378.1:0-5177 GCA_050012615.1 Acetobacteraceae bacterium
TGAAGAAACTGAATTCCTTTTTGTTGGCGCGAGGCACCCAAACAGCGTGCGGCATTACCTCCGGTGTCGTGACGATGCCGGCATGGGTCAGCATTTGCGCGATCGCCTGGCAGATCGCCGCGATCCGCCCATGGTCGAGCACGACGATGCGATCGGCACGGCGGACAGTCGCCAGCCGGTGCGCTACCACCAGTGTCGTCCGTCCTCTGGACAGAGCGGACAGCGCATGCTGCACCGCCTGTTCCGATTCGGCATCGAGCGCGCTGGTGGCTTCGTCGAGCAGCAAAACCGCGGGGTCGCGCAGGATTGCTCGGGCGATCGCCATGCGCTGGCGCTGACCGCCTGACAGCATGACTCCTTTGGCGCCCAGAAACGTGTCGAAACCGTTTGGAAGTTCGTTCAGGAAGCCATCCGCGGCGGCGGCCTCGGCAGCGGAGCGCACGTCCGCGTCGGTCGCGTCGGGACGGCCGAAACGGATATTGTCCCAGGCGTCCGCTGAGAAAATCACCGGCTCCTGCGGGACCACCCCGATACAGCGGCGTAGCTCGGCGGGGTCCAGCGTGGCGATATCCACGCCATCGAGCCGTACGGTCCCGGTGGAGGGATCGTAGAACCGCAGCAGCAATTGCAGCACCGTGGTCTTGCCGGCGCCCGACGGACCAACAAGTGCGACGGTTTCGCCTGGTTCCACCGTCAGCGACAAGCCTGCCAGTGCCGACTGACCCGGCCTGGTCGGGTATTGGAATGTTACATCTTCAAACAAAATCCGTCCTCGCACCGGTGACGGCAGGTGCGCGGGAATCGCGGGTGCACGGATCGACGGTTCCTCCGCCAGCAGTTCCAGCAGCCGTCCGGCCGCGCCGGCGGCACGCTGCACATCTCCCCAGACCTCGCTGAGCGATGCGCCGGAGGTGGCCAACAGCACCGCGTACAAAACGAACGCCGACAATTCGCCGCCGGTCATGCGTCCGCTGACCACGTCGCGTCCACCGATCCAAAGCGCGAACGTCACGGCCCCGAAACCGAGCAGGATCACCACCAGGATCAGCGTCGCCCGCGTACTAATGCGGCGCGCCGCGGTCTGGAAACTGCGTTCGACGGTCGCCGCGAAGCGACCGCGCGCCTGCTCCTCGTAGGTGAAGGCTTGCACGGCACGCAGGCCGTTGATCGTCTCCTCGGCGTAGGCGCCAAGATCGGCGATGCGGTCCTGCGATTCCCGGGACAGACGTTTTTCTCGCCGGCCGAACACCAGCATGGGCCCAACGACCAGGGGCGCGACGACGGCCACGATCGCGGCGAGCCTCGGACTGGTGACGATCAGCATCGCGAAGGAGCCGAGGCCGGTGAGCGTATTGCGGGCGCCCATGGAGATCGCCGACCCGATCAGCACTTGCAGCACCGCGATGTCGGCGGTCAGCCGGGAGAGGATATCGCCGGTTCGCGCTTGCTCGAAGTATGTCTGCGACAACCCAAGCACGCGTTGGAACAAATCGCGCCGCAGATCGGCGGCCACCCGCTCGCCGAGCCAGGTCACCAGATAGAACCGCGTCGAACTGGCTACCGCGAACGCGGCCACGATGCCGAACATCAACAGAGCTGTGCTGTTCAACTGGGCGCTGTCTCCGCCGGCGAACCCCTTGTCCACCAGCCGGCGCAACCCCTGACCGATGCCGAGGACCAGCACGACCGCGGTGAACAGAGCGGTCAGCGCACCGGCGACACGCCAGCCATAAGCGCAAATGTAAGGAGGCAGCAGCCGCAGCGAGCCAATGGCCGGCCGGCCGGGTGGGGCGACCGCGCGCGAACCGGACAAGGACGTTTCGCTCACGCGAAGCCGCACAGCGCCGCATCGAGAGTGGACGCCTCTCGTAGCGGCGCGGACCCGGGACGAGCCGGAAGTCCGACACGATTGTGCCAGACCACCGGCATGCCAACGCTTGCCGCGCCGGGCACGTCGGCACTGCTGCCGGCGACGAACAGCGCCTCATGCGCATCCACGTGGAGGGCGGCGAGAACGGCGCGGTATGGCTCGGGATGGGGCTTATAAAAGCCCGCCTCCTCGGCGGTCACGACAGCGTCGAATGGTATGCCGCAGCGTGCCGCGGCGCGGCGTCCAAGTTCGACGGAGCAGTTGGTGACAACGCCCAGAAGACGACCGCGTGACCGAAGGGCGGCGATTACGTGTGGTGTCTCCGGCCAAGGGGCCAGGCTGTCCCAGCGTGCTCGGAGCGCGGCGGGAGCCGTGACCGGTAAACCCGCGTCGCGTGCCGCCTCGGACACGAGTTCTTCATAAGGCCGGTAGACGCCGCATCCATAGGTCAGTTCGAGGTAGCGGGCGCGCCATCGCCGCCCGGGGACCTGGCCGCCCGCGACGGCGTCCCAAAGCGACCAGCTGTCGAGCAACGCAGTGAGCAGGTCGAAGACAACGGCCTTGGGGTCCGGCATATTCCGTTTCTCTGGTTGTGGGTGCGGATCGCGGTTGCATAGGTCTCGGTGCACGTCCAGGCAACCTGACGAGTTGAGTTGTCGACGGCACTTAATCGCGGCCCGCCTGCCGCCTCAGGTGGAGCGCGCGATCAACGGCGGGGTGCGGTTGGCCCTGGCTCCTGATCATATCTCGATGTTCGATCCCAATCTCGATGGTCGATCCCAATCTTGATGTTCGATCCAACTGGCGAGGCACCGCTGTAGCAAACGCTCACCAGGAGCGATTTGCGTTGGATGGCTACCGCGCACCGGCGAAAAATGCGATCGTGGCAATAGTCGTGAGCGAGAGGGAGGACGATCCCATGGCAATCACCACCGAAATCCACCAGCGTTCCCACATCTACCTCGGCCTAGCCGGCGAGACCGGCCGTGGGCGGGTTGTGCAGTCGGGGCTGTACCGCATGGCAGACGGCAGCGACGAATGGGAGACGCTGCGGCACGGCCTGCCCGAGGCTCCCGCGGTGCGCGCTTTGGCGGTGCACCCGCTGCACCCTGAAATCATTTACGCGGGCACGCAGTCGGGGCCATACCGCAGCCAGGATCGCGGCGACCACTGGGAGAAGGTCAACATCCAGGACCACGGCCTGCCGGTGTGGTCGTTTCTTTTCCATCCGTATGATCCCGACGTGATGTTCGCCGGTTATGAGAACTGCGAGATCTATCGCAGCGACGATGCCGGTGAAAACTGGATCCGCCTGCCCGTCAGCGTGCGCTTCCCGGACATCACCACTGACCCCGGCGCGAACCCGGCCAAGCGGGTGCTGATGCTGGATGCCAGCATGAACGAACCCGAGCACCTCTACGCCGCGATCGAAGTGGGCGGCACACTCCGCTCCACGGACGGCGGCGAGCACTGGGAAAACCTGAGCCACGGTCAATATCTCAACGACGATGCGGTCGATATGCACGGCGTTCTGGCCAGCCGGTGGCGGCCGGGCACGGTCATCGGCATCGGCCGGGCCGGCATGTTCCGCAGCACCGACGCCGGCGACCACTGGCGGCACGTGAAGCTGGATGCGATGAACGAAAAGGGGCAGATCTATTGTCGTGACATTCGGGAGGTCCCGGGCAATCCGCGCAAGCTGTTCGTGGCGGCGGGCAGTAATTTCCAAAGCGATCGCGGCGTGCTGCTGTCCAGCGGCGACGGCGGCGAGACCTGGACCCGTGTCGATATGGGCGTTCAACCGCCGCACACGATGTTCGCCCTCGCCTTCGACGAGCACCAGCCTGCTCTGATGTCCTGCGCCACCAACGGCGGAGAAGTCTACAGCAGCCGGGATGGCGGCGAGACCTGGACGCCGCACAAGCCGCCGCCGGGAGGAACACAGATTTACGCTCTCGCGCGCGGCTAGTACTCACGATCGCGAAAGCGCGAGTCATGGTCGTTACACCGTCATGGCCGGGCCCGACCCCATGGGCGCTAATTTACGGTCGCGGCATCCACTTTTCTCGTCATGGCCGGGCTTGACCCGGCCATCTGTCGAGGCACATGCGGCGATTGATGACCGGGTCAAGCCCGGCCATGACGCGTGGATTGGGGTGCTCGCCCTTTAAGTTAGCGCCTATGGGGCCCGACCCCGCCATGACACGGGGGTGTGTCGCGCCTCAACGATTCTGGATACCAGGCAGGCGGGGATACCCGCGAGCGTGCCGAATCTGTTATGATCCGGTTGCGGTTCCCGCCCGATTCGCCACGGGCACAAAGTGGACTCCGCCTGTGGAGGAAGCCTCATGCATCGTGTAGCCTGGCTGATGATCCCGCTGTTGCTCGCAGGTTGTGGAGGCGGAAAATCGCCGGGGACACTCTCCGTCGTGTGCACGGGCGAAATTCAGCTTTTGGGTGCCACATCGGTTGACGTGCTCGGCGACGTTGTAAACGGGCGTCCGACGTTGAGTTATCCGGATCCCGCGAACCCGGACAAAACCGGCACGATCGCGGTGGAGCCACGCGGTCATTGCAGGATCACGCCGCAGGCACCGAGTTGAAGCATCGTCAGATCGCAGGTCTCGGTTCGCGAAGAGTGACGCCAGTCCGGCTGGCGACCCCGTTGCCATTGTCGTCGACGACCGCGCCAGTCCGCGGAAAGTCAGAGTGCGCCGGGCGCCGAAACCGTCCGGGTTCGATCACCAACCAGTACTCACAATCGCGAAAGCGCGAGTCACGATCGTTACACCACCATGGCCGGGCTTGCCCCGGCTATCTCTCGCGGCACTGTGCTGGAACAGATGGCCGGGTCAAGCCCGGCCATGACGCGGGGGTGTGTCGCGCTTCAACGACTCTGGATACCAGGTGATCCAGGGATAGATGCAGCGGGTGGCTTGTTGCTCTCCAATGCTCGTTCGTAAGTCTTTCGTTCCGTGATACTATTGTTGTAGCCGAGAATGTAGTCCGCAACTGGTACGCCATACCGGACAGCCCAGGAAACGCAGGTTGAGAGAAGCAAGTCGGCGGCGGAGAACCGGTCGCCGAGCAAGTATGGTCGTCGATCAATCAGTGCTCGCTCGACCGTGCGCATTTGTTTCTGAAAATACGTAGCAGCCGCCTCGTTGGCCATCGGAGCCTCGCCATAAATGTGCCGCAGATCGCCGTGTCGCCGCATGACGTAGAGTGATGTCGCATCCAGCTCGCTGATCACGAAGAAGCACCATTCGAGGCATCGCGCGCGCTCGCGCACGTCGTCCGGCACAAG
>JBEKGV010000379.1:0-5176 GCA_050012615.1 Acetobacteraceae bacterium
CGTTACGAAGCAAGAGTTGCAGCGTCTGATGGTGCAGGAATTTGGCTATCGACAGGCCAGTCATTCCGTTGAGCGGAAGGAAAACGGCGAACAGGACGAAATAGCCGTTGCCCGACGCCAGGCAGGCGAAAAAGATCGGTGTAAGCATGACGAATATCTGGATTTTCGCAACGGCGAGCACGGCGCAATTGCGTATCGCCGAATTCGTCACAGTCGCCGAGACCGAGCCGACCACGATCACGACGATGGATATCTCCGGTTCGAACAAAATGACCGCGCTGCCCCACACTCCCCAGCAGGCGGCCGATAAACACGCCCAGACCATGCTGCGCCGAGCCCAGATCAGGGCGGAAGCGCTGTCACGCCAGGCAACGTAGCGACGTCCCACGATGAACCGCGCGGCGCAGATCGCGACGCAGACTGCCGCGCCGCCAAGATACCAGAGCGATCCGGTGCCGGCGAAACCGATCGCGCCGAGAAGCAAAAAAATCACCCCGCCAAGGATGACGACCTTGGCTTGCTGAAACAGCGAGTCAACCAGCTTCCACGCGACGTCCGATGAAACCCCGTTCAGTTCGTTCAGGTTACACAGCCGCACCATGACCTTCTCTGTATGTCATCTTGATAGGCAACCGATACGTGCCGTCATTCTTAGTACCAAAGCATTAACGACACATTAAGCGTCTGCTCGCGGCGGTCGGGCGCTGAGTTCCTCGATGACGAAACGCCTGAGGCCGCGAGAGGGGAACGAGTTGAACGGGAACGAAACGAAAGCGATGGCGGTCCGTCGAGCATTGCAACGGCTGCCAGTAACCTCGGCGCTCGCAATCGAGATCCTCTTCAGCCGGGATCCGCTTCAGATTGGGGGCAACTCAGAGCGTTGCTTCGTCCAACGGGAGTTATCGCGAAGTTTTGTGTGTCGGGAGATGACGGAGCGCTCGGCCGCTCCGCCGGCGGCAACGGAATCCAGCCCGGATCATTGATCCGCCCGCGTTTACCTCGGTGCCATACGCAATGCACCATCCAACCGGATCACTTCGCCGTTCAAAAAGCGGTTCGAGATGATATGCAACGCAAGCTCGGCGTACTCCTCCGGCATGCCAAGCCGTCGTGGAAACGGTACGCCATCGCCCAGACTCTGGCGGACCTCGGGCGGCAGGCCATCGACCATCGGTGTATGAAACACACCTGGCGCGATGGTCATGACGCGTACACCTGCACGAGCGAGTTCACGTGCGATCGGCAACGTCATCGCGACCACCCCTCCCTTCGAGGCCGCGTAAGCCGCCTGGCCAACCTGACCGTCGAATGCCGCGATCGAGGCGGTATTGATGATGACGCCTCTCTCGTCGTCCCCCTCAATCGGGTCAAGCGCGCTCATCTCGGCCGCCGCGAGACGGATCATATTGAAGGTCCCGATGAGGTTGATGCGGATGACGCGATCGAACGCTTCCAGTTTCAACGGCCCATCGCGGCCTACGACCCGCCCGGCGGCGCCGATCCCGGCGCAATTGATCAGCACGCGAGCGGGTCCGTGGGCACCTCGGGCAGCCGCCATCGCGGCCTCGGCCGAGGCCGCGTCGGATACGTCGCATTTGATGCCGATGCCACCGATCGTCGCGGCATGGGATTTCGCCGCCGCTTCATTGATGTCGAGCAATGCGACCTTGCAGCCGCTGCTCGCCAACAGCGATGCCGTGGCGGAACCCAGTCCGGAGCCGCCTCCGGTAACGATCGCCACCTGCCCGTCCAATCGCATCCGCCGTGTTCCTTTCCCACCCCGTTGGCCCACCCGCTTGACCCGCCGTTTGGGGGGTCGGACAAACAATGCAGTGAGTCAACAGAGGAAACACCGCGATGAACACGGCCGTGTCCTATGACGAGGCCTATGCCGATTGGCGGCGTGACCCACACGCCTGGTGGGCGAACATCGCGGAGGGCGTCTCGTGGACGAAACGTTGGGACCGGGTATTCGATCCCTCGCTCGGGGCTTATGGTCAGTGGTTCGCGGGCGGCATGCTCAACACCTGCTACAACTGCGTGGATCGCCATGTGGAAGCCGGCCGCGGCGCGCAACCGGCGCTGATCTGGGACAGCGCGATGACCGGCCAGGTGGTTATTCATACCTATGCGGAATTGCGCGACCGCACCGCCAAATTCGCTGGTGCCCTCGCCAATCTCGGCGTGACGCGTGGCGACCGGGTGGTGATTTACATGCCGATGGTGCCGGAGGCGGCGATCGCGATGCTCGCCTGCGCACGGCTTGGCGCGATTCACTCTGTCGTATTTGGTGGCTTCGCGGCGGCCGAGCTGGCGACCCGCATCGCGGATGCGAAACCGAAGGTGATTGTTTCGGCATCATGCGGTTTGGAACCGGGTCGAGTGGTTTTCTACAAGCCGCTGCTGGACCTGGCGATCGAGATGTCGCCGCACAAGCCGGACGCCTGCCTGATCCTGCAGCGGGCGCAAGCCGCCGCGCCGCTTACCCCGGACCGCGATCACGATTTGCTGGAAGCCGAGGCTGCCGCGTCACTACGAGATTGCGTACCTGTGTTGGCAACCGACCCGCTGTACATCCTCTACACTTCGGGCACGACCGGGCGGCCGAAAGGCGTGGTGCGCGACAACGGCGGCCATGCCGTGGCGCTGTGGAACTCGATGAAGATGATTTATGGTTGCGACACGGGCGACGTGTACTGGGCTGCTTCGGACGTCGGCTGGGTTGTCGGCCACAGCTACATCGTTTACGCGCCCCTGCTGCGCGGCTGCACGAGCATCATGTACGAGGGCAAGCCGGTGGGCACACCGGATGCCGGCGCTTTCTGGCGAGTTTGCACTCAGCATAAAGCGAAGGTTTTGTTCACGGCCCCGACCGCGATGCGAGCGATCAAGCAGCAAGATCCCGAGGGTAAACACGTCGCCGCGTACGACCTCTCGAAGCTGGAGGCACTTTACCTCGCCGGGGAACGGTGCGATCCGCCCACCGCCATTTGGGCTCACGATCTGCTGAACATTCCGGTGGTCGATCATTGGTGGCAGACCGAAACCGGTTGGCCGATCACGGCGGGGTTCCGCGAGTATGGGCTATTCCCATTCCGGCCCGGCTCAGGCGGGCGACCGTGCCCCGGTTACGATCTGCACGGATTGGACGATGACGGCCATCTTCTGCCGCCCGGAACCACAGGTAATTTGAGCATTCGGCTGCCGTTGCCGCCCGGTTGCGGGCCTACGCTCTGGCAGAACGATGAAGGCTACCGCGAAGCGTATCTTACCGACTTTCCCGGCTGGTATCGCACCGGCGACGCGGGCCTGATCGACGAGTCCGGCGATGTTTGGGTCATGGGCCGCACCGACGACATCATCAATGTCGCCGGCCATCGGCTGTCCACCGGCTCCATGGAGGAGGTGCTGGCGTCACACCAGGATGTCGCCGAATGCGCGGTGATTGGGGCGAAGGACGAACTGAAGGGTCAGACCCCGATTGGCTTCGTGGTCCTGAAAAGCGGCGTGAATCGACGGCATGAGGAGATCGTCACAGAACTCGTCGCGTTGGTACGCGAGCGGATCGGCCCGGTGGCGTCGTTCCGCGACGCGCGTGTGGTAGGACGGCTGCCGAAGACGAGGTCCGGCAAAATCCTGCGCGCCAGTATCCGTAAAATCGCTGACGGTGAACAGGCACCGGTGCCGCCAACCATTGAGGATCCGGCTGCTCTGGAGGAACTCGCCACCGTCCTGCGCGGCGGGCACTGAACGTACCCGCCGGCGAGGATGCCGCGGCACGAAATGTGCCGCCATTAGCGAATTATTCGTGCGTCAGTTGGGCCAGCAGCGCCGCCCTTCGCCGCCAAGATGCCAGCCTGGAGGGCAAGCCCGCCAACCCGGTTCCC
This sequence comes from Acetobacteraceae bacterium, assembly GCA_050012615.1. Lineage (GTDB taxonomy): Bacteria > Pseudomonadota > Alphaproteobacteria > Acetobacterales > Acetobacteraceae > Rhodopila. The sequence continues at coordinate 3,888 of JBEKGV010000379.1, forward strand.
ATTCGCGCCAGTTCGGACGGCAATAGCCCCGCTCGTCGCGGTGATAGTCGCGACCGCAACCACCTTCCACCAGGACGATCGAACCAGCGCTGGTCGTGCCTGGAACAACTGTTGGCGCCGCCTGAACTGGCGCTATCAGAGCCGTTGCCATGATCAGGCCGAGAAATGCCTTCATATGTGTCTCCTACCGCCAGCGCGCTCAGGCGTGGCATTGTTTGGTTTCAGGCCCTTTTCGTTTGGGCCAACGCGAATCAAGGGCGATGCATCGAACGCACTTCGTCTCACCTGAACGCACTCGTTATCAACACATGCATCGTGGCGATTTTTTGACGCCCTCGGGACGAGATTGCAACAGCAATCGTTACAATCTAACGGCAACCGGGAAATACCTCCCCGTCGCCGCGTAGCCTATAATGTCCCCCTCTTGGCCCGGTTGCACCAACGCCCCTATCATCCTCCGCCCCACGGTCATTGCGTGCGGCGGACCAACGAGGGAATCACAAAGCATGGATCGGATCGACGTCGCTGGTCTGAGGGTCGCGCGCACGCTCTATGATTTCGTCAATTTGGAGGCGATCCCCGGGACCGGTGTCGATCCCGTCGCGTTCTGGCCGGGCTTCGCGGCACTGCTCGAGGACCTCGGCCCACGCTGCGCCGCCTTATTAGCCAAACGCGATTCGCTGCAGGCCGAGATCGATGCCTGGCACCTGAAGCAACGCGGCAAGCCGTCCGACCAATCCGCGTATTTGAGTTTTCTGCGTGGCATCGGCTATCTGGTCGATGAACCGGCTGATGTCTCGATCGCCACCGACAACGTCGACCCCGAGATCGCGACCATCGCCGGTCCACAGCTCGTCGTGCCGGTCACCAATGCGCGCTACGCGCTGAACGCGGCGAACGCACGATGGGGTTCGTTGTACGACGCGCTGTATGGCACTGACGCTATCCCCGAGGATGGCGGTGCCACGCGCGGCGGAGGGTTCAACGCGATCCGTGGCGCGCGCGTGGTCGCGAAGGCACGGACGATCCTGGATGACGCGGTTCCGCTGGCGAAGGGAAGTCACGCGGATGCGACCCTCTATACCTACCTGAACGGTGGGCTGAACATTACTCTGAAGGATGGGACTCTTACCGGCCTCAAGGACCCTGCCGGCTTCGTTGGTTACAAAGGTGATCCGATCAATCCTGACGTTGTCGTGCTGAAACATCACGGCCTGCACATCGAACTGGTGATCGACCGCGCTCGACCGATCGGCAAGGGCGACCCGGCCGGCATCGCCGATGTCGTG
>JBEKGV010000380.1:0-5176 GCA_050012615.1 Acetobacteraceae bacterium
GTTCCAATCTTGCGGCGAAACCGCCTGGTCCAGCGCCGCCACCGTGGCCGGCCTCAGGGTGCGGCGGAGGCCGCTGAAGTACAGCGCATTTTGCAGCAGGGGAAACGCGGGATGATCGGTGGCCCCCGCCTCCGTGGGCTTGAACATGCCGGCCGAGCCGGAACCGATCTGCCGGGCGATCTCGAAGCGCACCGCCAATTGCCCAGGGCCATTCCACGCGGCGGAATTCATTGAGTATCCGTCTGGGGTGTCGTGGTTATAGATCCCCTCGGCCATGCGGTTCAGCCAGCCCATGACCGGCGCCGCGTTGAGGATCACCTTGTCATCGTAGGCGAGGCGTACCGCCGAAAGAACGTAATGAACCGGGTCTTTAAACTTCTGCCCTGCTGCCACCGCGAATTCCGGCGAGCGGAACATCGCCGAGAGCACGGTGGCGATGTCGCCGTCGGATCGCAGGAAGACCTGTGCCATGCGGTCGATCAGCGCGGGCGGCGGAGTGTCGGACACGAAAAACACCGCGAGCTCCTGGGAAATATGGCGAGCGGTCGCGGGCTCGCGGGCCAGGATATCCAGCACCTCGTCCACCTCGGCGAGACCCGTTCCCTTGATCGTGTGGCCGAGAAATGTCTTGTCGCCATAATCGTGGCGTGCAGGGTTGAATTCGAACAATCCGTCGCGCACCAGTTGGGGCTGCAGTTCCGGCTTTAGTTTCGGGTCCTCCGGCTTCACATCGATGCCGACCCCGGTAAGACAGCGCGCCAATTCCTGCACATCGGACTGGGTATAGCCCGAGCCCACGCCCATGGTGTGTAGCTCCATGAGCTCCCGCGCGTAGTTCTCGTTGATGTGCCCGGATGCGTTTTCGGCGTTGTCGAGGTAGCGCAGCATCGCGGGATGGTGGAGGGTCGCCGCGAGCAGATCGCGGAACCGGCCCAACGCGTGCGGCCGGATGGCCCGATCCTCGTAATCCGCGACCATCATGCGGATATCGGCCTTCGACTGCTGGACATTGAAATGATTGAACCAGAACCAGGTCATCTGCTCCCGCAATTGCGCCGGCGAGTAGAGGTCGCGCAGAATTTCCCGGGCGGCGCCCTGGCGGGCCAGGTCGTTCATGGCCTGCTGGTAGGCCTGCTGTGCCGCGTGCTTCTGGTCGAGGTCGGCAATCTGGTTCGCAGCCTTGTTGCGTGCGATCAGGTCACTCACCAGGGCGGTCACCGGCTGCTGCGATATCGTCATCGCGTCGATTTCCGCCTGCGCGGCGGGCGGCAAACGATCTGCGTCGGTCGGATGCAGCTGCCAGTCGAGCCACCTCTTCGCCCCTAACGGCCGAAGCTTCGCCAGAGCCGACTCGTTGGCTCCCCACGTCACCCGATTGAGCAATTCAATATCCGGCAAACCCGGGCCTGGAGGGGCCGCACGCGCGATCGGCCCCGCTGCGATCAACGGTGTGGCCAAGGCCAGAGCTGACAACCCGGTCAGGAGGTGGTTGGACCAAGGCATGCGCTCATTCACCATGAATGCGTGTCCAAGCCGGCTCATATACAAGGTTAACTCTGAAACCTGGGTTACAATGAATTCAGCCGAGATCACTCCGATGGACGATCGTCCGCCGTCACTTACCCCGTGCGTGCTCGGCGATGATTTTGCGGTATTCGGCACGGACCCATTCTGCGAGTTCTTCCCGCTCGCTTTGATTTGACGGATCAAGGCACCGGGCCGTCCTGGTTGGACGCTGCCGATAGTAGCGCCTCACCGCCTCATCTATCGCCTGCTGTAGCGCCACGCGCGATTGAATTGTCACGTTGACAACCGCGGCTTGCGTGAAGGCCAGGAAGTCATCGCGCGGCATGCCAAAGTCGCAACCATCAAAGTTGCACTTCAAGAACACCTTTTTGTCCTGGCTGACACCCGCTTCGTCCCACAAGAACTTGCATTGTATGAAGTGGCACAACTCAAACCGAGAGCGATTCGTAATTATAACTGACTTGTTCTCAAAAATCGCGGCGATCACCGATGGTCTGTCGCCGGATGAATCTCGTGAGACAATCTCAGCCGGGGTTGATTTGGGGCTGATCAGCCCGGTCAGCCTTTGCCACACCATGGAAAATCATCCTTTCGCGAGCTGCCGCCCGCGGCGCCGGGTGCCCCTGAAGCTCTGACCATCCTCTCTCTGGCCCTGGCCGTCCGGTTGGAGCCTATCTGGGACGGCTGACGGCAACTCTACGCAATCGAGGCCGATTCCCATCCACACTGATGTCCCGTCGCAGTCTAACGAATCTCCTGCATCCATTGAAATGTGCCCGGCGAATGAGATCCGTGCCACTGCCACTCATACTTTTTGAACGTTTGCGGGCGCGCGACGCCCAGGGCAGATGAGCCCACCCGATTGATTTCGCCTATGTCGCCGCGGTCAGTTCGGGGAGGACAGCATCAGCGGTCCTCCCCGTCATCACCCGTCGATTTGTAGTTTAACCGGGACTACGCCCGAGCGGATCATGTGAAGGCATCTCGCGGCCCCCTCAGACACGTCGATGACCCGGCCAGTCCATGCCGCCGGACCTCGATCCGTGATCTCAACGTTACATGATTGACTGTTTTCGAGATTCGTCACTATGACCTTCGTACCGAACGGCAGTGATCGGTGTGCGGCGGTCATCAGATTAGAATTGAATACCATTCCGCTACTTGTTGTTCTTCCATTGTGCCATCCTCCATAAAACGATGCACGGCCTTCGATCATCGGTGCCGGAATCGACTGGGCGGCCATTGGTTGTGGCGTGGTAGTCGCGATGGGTTGTTGTGAGCACGCTCCTAAGCACAAAAGGCTCAGTAGGATATATTTCCACACATTTTAGTCCTTTTTGCTGTTTGCTCGGGGCTAAGAGCAGGATTTGCGCCCGGACTTCCTTTCATGTTTGAGCGACGCACAAATTGCGCCAAGCATCATTATTAGCGTCCTGATCCGAGTCGTCAACCTTTGGCCAGAGGAAAAGTTCTATGACGACCAGATGAAGGATTGATAAATATTGGGATCCGCTGGCCTCATCCCAGGCTGCATTGGAACAAAATTCACGATATACCAACAGAGTCCGGCGAGTGATCGAAAGCCTGGATACCAAAGTTCATCTGAACTTCAGCTTCGCATCGTGTGCATATGCATCCAGGGCCCGGTTTCCGCGATTTGCATGAATTCATGTCCGCCCTTGATCTTCAGGAGGCGCTCGATCTGATCGCCAAACACGACGATATTGTCTGAAGGAAGTCGCGATAGCGACGATACCTCTGCTCCTCCCGCGGCGTAATCCGCCGATAGGTCCAGGGCCCTTCCGAGGCTCCCCGCGAAGCACAAAGCCCGCCCGCGCCGGCCATTCACCACCCAATTGCCTGTTTCAGCGAGGATGGCTTCCAGTCGATCATCCGTCCAATTATTCGAACGTGCTCTGCCCATCGCCTCATCCGGATCATGTGTTGAGGAGATGTCGTTATAACCGTGAATCTTGCAGGGTTCTTTCGTTGCGAAGCGGGCCTTGTTTGGCGGTAGATCACAGCGCCCGTGACAGGGCCGAGGATTTGGTTAGCGATCGTTTGCCAGGAACTGTTTTGATTAATTGGCGCGCACATTCTGCATGACTATAGGGCATTTGCTTATTTACTATATTTTTAACGTGCCGTGATCTCAAAAATGTCCAATGTTTAGGCATTGCGTGATCCTGCAATCCGGCATACTCCTTGCGAAGCGGCCGCCGAACCTGCTCGCCACCGTCATGATTAATTTTTCGGCAAATGGAGTGTTCATGCAAGTTGGCGCGAGCCAATGCCGTTCCAGCCCAGGTCGGCCCAGACCCGGTCGGCGGGCCCTGCTGAAAGCGGCCGCTGGGCTCGCGGGTTCGGGCGCAGTTACGGGATTTCCGACTATTTGGGCGCAGAATATCAAGGACGTTGTCCTGCTGCATGGCGGCACGCCGGTCACCGCGATACCCGCCATTGGCGAACAGGCCAACAAGGATCTCGGCTTCACCGTGAAGATGCAGGCCAGCGAAGGCAACGATTTGCTTAACCGGCTTTTGACGGCGCCCGCGTCGGTCGATTGTGCGGATATCAGCATCACGTTTCTGAAATATCTGGTCGGGCGCGACGTGCTGCAGGCAATCCCACTGGCGAAAGTCAAAGACTGGGACAAGACAATTCCCGTGCTCACCAAGGGCGAGTATCCCGATGGAAGGAAGGCATCCAGTCAAGGGACCGCGCCTTGCAAGGTGATCTACGCCTCCGACGCAGGCGGCCAGTCTTTTCATGACGGGCCGAGCGAATGGCTGACGGTCCTGCCGATGATCACCAACGGCGACACGCTCGGCATAAGGCCCGATCTGACGGGACGCCCGGTGACCAGTTGGGCGGATCTGCTGTCCCCGGATTTCAAGGGGCGTGCCGCCCTGCAGGAACAGCCGACAATCGGCGTGATGGACACCGCGTTGGCGATGGAAGCGCTTGGCGAGATCAAGTACGGCGACAAAGGCAACATGACGAAGGAGGAGATCGATAGGACCATCAAGATTATGACCGACTTCAAAAAGAGCGGTCAGTTTCGCTCGTTTTGGTCGACCTTCGATCAGTCGGTCAACCTGATGGCATCCGGCGAGGTCGTCATCCAGTCAATGATCGCACCAGCTGTCGCCGCGGTCCGCTCTCGAGGCATTCCGTGCACGTTTCAGCCGCTGAAGGAAGGCTACCGCGGCTGGTGCACTGCTTTCGGCGTGATGAAGCACGTGTCGGGGCTCAAGCTTGATTGTTTCTACGAGTACCTGAACTGGTATACGAGCGGATTCCAGGGAGCATTCATCGCGCGCGAGGGTTACTACGCCGCTCAGCCCGAAAACGCACGAAAGTTTCTGACAGCTTCGGAATGGGATTATTGGTACGGCGGCAAGCCCGCGACTACCGACATCGTGAACCAATTCGGCAAGGTGATGGAGCGGCCCGGCGCCATTCGCGACGGTGGTTCATTCTGGGATCGACTGGGCCATATCGCCGCGTGGAACGCGGTGATGGATGAAGACCGCTATCTTACGCGCAAGTGGAACGAATTCGTTACCTCGTGAAATGGAACATCTCCGATGCAGCTTGGCGTCTTTATACCGATTGGCAATAACGGCTGGCTGATCTCAACGACCTC
>JBEKGV010000381.1:0-5164 GCA_050012615.1 Acetobacteraceae bacterium
CCAGATGATGAGCTTTGTCACCGATTTCGGCATGACTGTGGAGCAGGCGGCACATCAGCCGCGCATCGATGTCTCCGATCCCGACGGCGTCTCGGTCGATCCGCGGATGCCCGCGGACGTAGTCGCCGCCCTGATCCAGGACGGTCCGGCGCAGCTGCTGGAGCATGGCGTCGTGCCGATCAATTACGCCTGTCCGAACCTGATCGTTCGTGACGCGAGCGGCACGGTCACCGGCATCAGCGACGCCGCGTCGCCCTGGTCGATGGCCATCGCGCAGGCGTGACCGGCGCGCTCCCGCATGCTCCCTGAACCATGATCCGCGGCCACCATTCGACCGGACCTTTTGACCTGGTGATACCGATCGCCCGAACGCATGACCCTTCCGCCCGATCGCGTCATGGCCGGCCACCGAGCCAGCCATCTGTAGCGGCACGGGCTGGTCGAGATGGCCGGCTTGGTGGCCAGCCATGACGACCGGTTGGCCTGACTCGCGACTCGCGCACTGGCCCCGGGGACATGACCGGGGGCTCCGGCCATTGTGGTCAGCGATCCCTGGTCAGTGATCCCCGGGGCGATGATCCCCAGGCTGATCGCCTGTTCCTGCATCGCCCTTTCTCTGGCCGGTCCGGCCTGGGCGCACGGACCGCTGCTGCTGCCGGACAGCACGCCGCCGAACCTCGCGACAATCGATCCCGACAGTCTGCGCGCCCGGGCCACGCACGGGGAAGCCGCCGCCGCGGCCGATCTGGGCACACTCTACGCCCATGGCTGGAAACTTCGGCGCGACCCGGCGGAGGCCATGCGCTGGCTGATGCATGCCGCCGAGCTGAAGAATGAACTCGGTCAGCGGGAGCTTGGCCTGTTGTTGCTGCGAGGCGACGGCGTCGCGGCCGATCCCGACCGTGCCGTCGTTCTGCTGAAGCAGGCGGCGGAGGGCGGAGATATGATCGCCGCGACCGCCCTCGGCGCGGCTTACGCCAACGCCGACGGCGTCCCGCGAAGCTGGACAGACGCGTTGAAGTGGACCCGCAAGGCAGCGTCCGAAGGCGATGCTGTCGCGCGCACCAACCTCGGCATCGCCTATGAACTCGGAGCCCAGGGTCAGCCTGATCCAAGGGAGGCGGCCGCATGGTACAAAAGGGCGGTCGCTCAGGGTTTCGGTCCGGCGGAGGTGCGCCTCGGCGACCTATACCGGTCAGGCGCGGGGATCGGGCGGGATCCGGACAAGGCCTTCGCGCTCTGGCGCAGCGCCGCGGATCGAGGCGATCCAGCCGGTCAGCGAGCCCTTGGCGAAGCATATCGCCAGGGCATCGGGACCGGTGTCGATCCCGGCGCGGCGGTGACCTGGCTGCGGCGCGCGGCCGATCAGGATGACCCCGAGGCGGAGTACCGCCTGGCCGGTTTGCTCGACCGGGAGCCGGGCTACCCGCACGACCGGCTGCAGTCCTGGCTCTATCTGTTGCGAGCCGCCGATCACGGCCACGTGACCGCCGCCGCCCTGGTTGGCACAGGTTACCTGACCGGCAAATACGGCCCGGGACGGGATCTTGAGAAAGCCGCTTATTGGTTGGGGACGGCGGTGGAGCAGGACAAGGCCGCCGCGCCGGGCACGCCGATCGACCCTCGCCTCGAAGCGCCCGAACTCAGCCTGGCGCGCCTCGAACTGGGCGTGTTGTTGCTGCGGGGCGAGGGCATCGGCCGCGACGTCGACCGAGGGGCGCAACTGATCACTCAGGCCGCCGACCACGGTGTCGTGCCGGCGCTCTACCAGCTTGGCATGCTGCGCCACACCGGCCAGGGCGTCGTTCGGGACGACGCTTTGGCGATGGACTTGCTGCGCCGCGCCGCCGGGCGAGGCTCCGGCGCGGCCGCCGCGGCCCTCGGTTCCGCCTACGCCGAGGGCTGGGCGGGCAGCAAAGACGACAAGGAAGCCATCCGGTGGTTTCGCGTTGGCGCCGCTCTGAGCGATCCGGACGCATGGCTCGGCCTGGCCCGGATGTATGAGCAAGGGCGAGGCGTTCCGTCCGATGGACAAGAGGCCACGGTCTGGTACGCGCTCGCCGCCAACGCCGGCCGCCCTGAGGCGCAGCTGCGCATGGGGGACGCGGCGCGTCTGGGCTTGCTCGGACAAAAGCCCGACAATGAGGCGGCGGCTCGCTGGTATCGCCTCGCCGCCGATCAGGATCCCGAAGCCGTTTACCGTCTGGGCTCGCTGGCCGAGGCAGGGCAGGGGCTGCCGCAAGACACCCCCATGGCGCTGAAATGGTACCGTGCGGCGGCGGCCAGGGATAATGCCGACGCCTACTTTCGCCTGTCCCAGGCGGCGCGGGACGGCACGCTTGGCCAGCCGCGCGACCCGGCCGAGGCGGATCGCCTGTTGAAGCTCGCGGCGGCCCATGGCCAGCCGGCCGCCCTGGTGACCCTCGCCACCGCACGCGAAACAAGCGGCCCGAGCGATGCGGCGGTGCAGGCCTGGCGCGAGGCGGCGGAACGCGGCGCAGCCCGGGCGTTCGACCGGCTGGGACGCGCCTATCGGGACGGCGAACTGGGCCTGACCGCCGATGATGCCGAGGCAAGAAGTTGGCTCCAACGCGCCGCGGACCAGGGCGACGCGGACGGCGAGCTGAACCTCGGCGCCATGTTGATGACGGGACGCGGCGGTGCGCCGGACACGACAGGCGGCCTCGCGCTGTATCGCCGTGCGGCGGCCCAAGGCAACACGACGGCCGAGGTGAACATCGGCGGCGTCTACTGGGTCGGTGCGGCCGGCATCGCCAAGGATCGCGCCGAGGCTGTGCGGCACTACGAGATCGCCGCCCATGCCGGCAACGTCCTCGCCGAGCGGATGCTGGCCGTCGCCTACGGCACCGGCGACGGGGTCAACCGCGACGAGGCCCAGCAACTGCTCTGGGCGCGCAAAGCCGCCGAACAGGGCGATGCGATCTCACAGAACACCCTCGGCTATCTGATACTGACCGGCGCGGGCGGGACGTACGATTACGTCGAGGCGGCGGTATGGCTGACCCTGGCGGTGGAACGCTCCCCCGCCGGCGAACTGCATGACCGGGCCGCCGCGAACCTGCGCGATGCGGTCGCGCAACTGAAGCCCGCCGAGCAAGCCGAGGTGGTGAAACGCGTCGCCCGGTGGCGCGCGGTTAACGGCGGGGCGTGAGCGGGGGCTGAGGCTATGGCGTGCCCGTGCCGACACGTTCGGGCCGCCTGCTCCGTCATGTTCGGGTTGCCCGCTCGGTCCTTCCTGGGCCGTCACGCGCGCCGTGCTTCCCCAACCCGCCATGCTCGGGCCGCTTCGCCATGGTCGGGCGGCGAAGCGAGCGTCATCGCCCCAACCCGTCATGCTCGGGCTTGACCCGAGCATCCGTGCAGGCACAGACAGCCGGAATAACTCCCGCCCCGCTTAGTCCCCGGCCGCGGCCTCCGCATCCATCGGCATTTCGACTGGAGCATATCCCTCCGGCAACAGCGGCAACGCGGGCTCCAGCGGCTCTGGGGCCTGAGTACCCGGCCGGTTGCGACGATCCGGTTCCTTGACCGGCGGCGCCATCGCATCCTCGCTGATCAGTCCCGCTTTCTTCGCCAGATCGGCGGGCGTTTCGATCAACCATTGCTCGAACGGCGCGTCCAACCATGACGTCTCCTCCACCGCGGGCATGGTCTCCGGGGTTGGATCCGGAGCGGCAGACGCTGGCTGAGGCGCCGTCTTGGGTGAAGCGGCGGCGATGGGACGCACTCCACGGGCCGGCTCGGCTTCCGGAGGCTCGGCCGCCGGCCGCTGACGAATTTCCTCTTCCACCGAGGCGGTCTCGGTCCGATACGGCTGATTGCCGCGCTTCGCCAGCCGGTCGATGTTGCCCAGTACGATACGGCCCATGCTGATGAGGCCGGAAATCGCCCGGAGTTTCAGCGTGTCGTCCATGCCGCGCAGCACGTCACGTGCGCTGTCGGCGAGCACTTCGTGGAACAGAACGGTCTGCCCGGCGAGCTCCGCTTCGACGACGTCGCGGGGTTGAAACGAGAGGATCAGGGTGCGGAACTGGCCGGCTTTGGCCTCGCGCTGCGCCTCGGTCTGGCCGCCGCGATCGGACAGAGCATGGACGATCCCATCGAGCGCCGGGGTCATGACGTTGGAGATGGCGTAAGGATGGGCGTCTGGCTGGCTCAAATGCGTGGCCTTTCGGGGACGGGTCTGGAGGCTTATCGTCTTATGATAGGACCGCGCCAAGGCGATTCTGGGGGACGTGCCACCTAATAAATGGCGGAGTGGGCGATCTCAGGGCGTTATCGGCCTGCGGGCAGTATGGCGAATACGTAGGATTACAACGTCACTGCCTTCAACGCGGTAGCGAATAATATAGCGGTACCGCGTCACCAATTCGCGCATGTTCGTTCCACGAACGGGACGGCCTCGTTGTGGGAAATCGACCATGCTGTTGCCCTCGGCACGGAGACTTTCAGCAAGCCGCATGGCCGCGCGCGGGTTGAAATCGGCAAGGTAGTCGTAGGCGCGCTGAATTCCTCGCGCGGCGGTCAGGGTCCAGACAACCGCCATGGGTTATTCGACGTCGGGCGGGGGGACCTTTTCACCCTTGGCCAGTTTGGTCAGCCACTCGCACATGCGCTCGTGACAAATCACGCGGCCGGCCGCGTAATCCGCTTCGGCCTCGGCATCGAGGCGCGCTTCCTGGTCCGCGTCCGGTTCCATATCGAATGCCGATTTCGCATCAGGGGCTGCCATGGGCACCTTCCTTCGGCTTTGATGGGTAGCACAATTCGGTGTCGATGTCCTCATTCGTCAGGCCATTGGCGCGTGCTTCGCGCTTGGCGTCGGCGATTGCCGCGGCCAGGACGTCGCGCAGGTGTCCGCTGTTGAGCAGGCCGCTCAAAACACGTCGTTGAACCGTTCGCTCTTGTCGGTCACCTCGACCGACTCACGGACGGTAGTTGATGCTAGTTTGTTCTAATAGTACTCGGTTAAGCGCGGCCGCTCCGGATGAGCCAGGCACGAAATTCTGCGGATTGAAATCCGCATCACTAAGCGTGATTGTCGAGAACAGTTTAGTAAATTGATCAGTTGTTATCATCTCTCCAGGACCGGCGAAATGACGATATGCATGTCGGAAGAATTTCATGAGACCATCGAAACCAT
>JBEKGV010000382.1:0-5157 GCA_050012615.1 Acetobacteraceae bacterium
GACCATCGGCATCGCGGCACTGGGATTGCTTGTCGCCAGCCTGATCGGGTGGGTGCTCGCGCGTGGCATCGCACGGCCGATCCTGAGCATCACTGACGCCATGCGGCAACTCGCGTCGGGCGACCACCAGATCGTGCTGCCGAAACGACGGTTCGACGACGAGGTCGGACGCATGTCCGAGGCTGTCGAAGTGTTCCGGGTCAACGCGATCGAACGCGCGCGTCTGGAATCCGATAAACAACGAGCCCTCGCCACCGACAAAACCACCGCGCTACTGGGCATGGCGGAGAAGATCGAACGCGAGACCGCGGCGGCGGTCGAGCTGATCAGCCATCTCACCAATGCGTTGGCCGCGACCGCGGAAGGGATGCGAGCCTCCTCCGGCCGAACCGGTGCCTCCGCCCAGAGCGCGGCATCCGGAGCGGCACACGCGTTGTCTAACGCCCAGTCGGTGGCGAAAGCAGCGGAACTGCTGGCCGGATCGATCCGCGGCATCGGGTCGCGCGTGGCGCAGTCCTCGGAGGTGGTCAGCCGAGCCGTGACGGCGGGTGCTGAAACCCGTGCGACGATCGCGCATTTGGACCAGGAGGTTGAGCGCATCGGCGCGGTGGCAGTTATGATCAGCGAGATCGCGGCCCAGACCAACCTGTTGGCGCTCAATGCGACGATCGAAGCGGCCCGCGCGGGGGACGCCGGCAAGGGCTTCGCCGTGGTGGCAAGCGAGGTGAAACATCTCGCCGCGCAGACCGCGCGAGCGACCGAGGAGATTGGCCGGCACATCGCGCAGGTGCGAACCGCCACCGCCGCTTCGGTGGCCGCCGTGGCCCGGATCGAGCAAACCATCACAGAAATCGACGGCATCGCCGGCACCATCGCCGCCGCCGTGGCGGAGCAAGGCGAGGCGACCGCCGAAATAGCCCGCAACGTGTCCGAGACAGCCACGGCAGCCAACGACGTCACCAGCCGCATCACCGAGGTGTCGACCGAAGCGGTTGAGACCAACCGCCACGCCATCGAGGTCGGCGACAACGCCACCGGCCTCGTGACCGCGGTCAGCGCGTTGAAACAGGGCGTCAATCGAGCTGTCCGCACCTCGACTGACGAGGTCGATCGCCGCGGGTCGATCCGCCAGCTTGTGGACCTGCCGTGCCGGGTCAGCGTTCCCGGTCACCCTCCGTTCGATGCCCGCGTGAGCGACATCTCCGAGGGGGGCGCGTGCGTTCGCGGCGGTCCGGCGCTGACGGCAGGCGTTGGCGGCTCACTCGGTTTGGACGAGGTCGGTTTCCCGGTGCCCTTCATGGTGCGTTCCCGCAACGACGATGAACTGCACGTCGCGTTCGCGTTGGACCCGGCCGCGCTGGCGACATTCAGACTGTTTTTACAACGACTGGCAGCACGGGACCTGGCTGCCTGATCGCGCGCGGGTGTGGTGCGATGCGCCTGGCGATACCAAAGGCCGTAACTATAGGTTCATGCCGATTGGGGACCGCTCGCCGAGGCGTCGCGGACCGGCGGGGTGCGGCTGCGCGGGGCCGGCTTTCAGGAACCCGCGTCGAACAACTTGTCGGTCCCGAATCCACGGTGAGCCGAATAAAGTAGCCGGCCTCGGATAAACCGGGATCCACAAATCCTGGGCGCCACGTTCGGCTCAACGGCCACACGCGGGGCTGAGTAGACGGCCCACGCACACGGTCATAGTCTCGGACTTATGAAGCACATCGCGATCCTTACGAGTGGCGGTGACGCCCCGGGCATGAACGCGGCCATTCGCGCGGTCACGCGTGGCGCGCTCGATCAGGGTATGACGGTCCACGGCGTGCGCCAGGGTTGGCAGGGCCTGGTCGACGGTCAGTTCCGGCTGCTCAATGCGCGCGACGTGGGCGGCATCATTCAGGTCGGCGGCACGTTTCTTGGCAGCGCCCGATCCGCCGAGTTCCGCGAGGAGAGTGGACGGTCCAAGGCACTTCGCAACCTCGCCCAACGGGGCATCGATGGCGTGGTGGTGATTGGCGGCAACGGCTCGCAGACCGGCTCTTACATGCTCAGCCAGCTTGGGGTTCACGTGGTCGGCGTCGCATCCACGATCGACAACGACCTTGTCGGGACCGATATCAGCATCGGCTGCGACACCGCCATCAACGTCACGCTCGAGGCGATCGACCACCTGCGCACGACGGGCTCCTCGCACAACCGTGCGTTTTTGGTTGAGACCATGGGAAGACACTGCGGTTATCTGGCGATGATGGCGGGTCTCGCGGGTGGCGCGGAAGTCATCTCAACTCCCGAGTTCGAGGTGCCGGCAAGCGAGATCGCGCAACGGCTGCACGCCGCGTACGAGCGCGGCAAGACGCATGCGATCGTTGTGATCGCTGAAGGCGTCAAGGAAAATGCCACCAAAATCCTCGCTTATTTCGAAGCGGATAAGCGGAGGACGGGGTTTGAGCTGCGTGCCACAACGCTCGGACACGTGGTACGCGGCGCTCCGCCCAGTGCTTTCGATCGTTTGTTGGCGACAAGGTTGGGGGTCAACGCGGTCAAGGCCTTGAGCGACGGTGAAACCGGCGTGCTGGTCGGCTGGCAAAGAAACGAAGTCACGCGAACGCCGCTCGTGGACATCGTTGGACGAACCAAACCGATGGATACGGAACTGCTCGAACTTGCGCGCATCCTGGCGAAGTAATCACGCGAGTCGTGCTGCTAACGATTACCGTCGCCCAGGCGAAGCACCTCCTGGGGCTCTGTCGGTTGGCCGGTTCAACACCGGCAATAGCGGGACGCAATGCTCTGGCTTTCTGGCTTCTCGAAGATGAGAGCGACCGCCGACGCACACATTGGATTTAGCCTGGTGGCAATTGGCGCGGTCAAAACGTGTAGAGCGGCAGGATTTAATTGGCAGCAGCCAGAAATCCAGAGGAAGCCATGACACCGTTCGCATTCACCACCGAAATCGACCCCGCTGATCTCCCCAGCGACGGGTATGACAATGTCGTGTAGTACGCTGGCTGCGACGACGCTCTGCTCGCCGTCATAGGTGAACGCGTGATGGTGGATTTCGACCGTGAACAAGAATCGTAAACTCGCGCCGTCGCCTCCACTGGCCAGGATCTGGAGCGCACCGGGGCGAAAGTCATGCACAGTTCGCTTCGTTCCCGGTCGAAGCAATCATCCTGGACGCCAAATACCAAACCCACCAAATAGGGGTGGTCGAGACGACAGGAGCACATGACATGCAACAAGGCAACATTAGTGGACTGGTCTGCAATGGCAACCTTTTGGTTGTCGCCAATTGGGAAGCCAGAGCGGGCGAAGCAGAAAAGATCACGGAAATCCTACGGCGTTTTCTTCCGCGAGCTCAGGCTGAAGCTGGGGTCAAACTTTTCCTCATCGGTCGAAGCAAGGAAAACTCGTCGCAGTTCCTCTTTTACGAACTGTTCGCCGATGAGGCAGCTTTTACCGCTCATCAGGCAAGCGACCATTTCAAGACGCTTATCGCGGGCGAGGCGCTGCCTCTGCTGGCGAAGCGCGAACGTTCCCAGTACGTTTTGCTCTAAGGGCAGATGTCGGGAATGACCTCGCCTCCTCCGACGCCGCTCCGCATCAGCGGTGCTGGCGTCGGAGGCACGGCCGGCGGTTTAGTGAGATCAGGCCCACGAAGGATGGGCGCAACCACTTCCCCGTCGGGACGACTACCTGGCGCGCAAATCAAGAATCATGAAACAAGTAAATCTCAAACAGCATACGGCGTTATTGATTCCAGCGCGGAACCGGTGAGGAACCTCGAATGGAGATCAGTAGTTTCTGGGTTTCATTCGACGGAACGGCGTCGAAAATTTTGGCCAATACCGTGCGACACTGGTCATACGCTTGAATGGCCATACCGCGCTCCCCAATTTCCGCGAACGCTTTCATCAGACTTCGCCATGCGCCTTCGTGGGCGCGGTCCATTCGCAACAGGCGCTTCGCCGCCACGATCACGGCATCGGGCTCAATTTGCTCACGCAACACCTCTTCGGCCACGCCCCGCGCGCGGTCGCGCAACGCCTGCCGCTTATCCCTCAGCCATATGTCGAAGTTCGGGTCGGTTCCGTCCAGGCATTCGAGCAAATCTCTGTCCAGCAGCGATAATGCATCGGGTTGGCTGGTTGTCGCACGCGCGACTGCTGCGACGTCGGTCCAAACCGCGCCAGGCCTTAGCCCCAGGCGATCGCGTGTGACCAGCACGATTTCCGTCCTCGCGGGCGCGAGCGCGGACAGCAATTTATGCAGTTCCTGCCGCAATGAGGCATGCGCCTCGTTTTCCCCGCGCCCGCTCCAGAGCAGCTCGGCAGCGCGGCCTCGGAACACGGAGTTTCCCTCGGACAGAGCCAGGATCGCGAGCAACGCGCGTGCTTTACGGCCGTGCGGCAGGAGACTTTCGTTGCTATTCGACCATGCCTCCATCTGACCGATCAGGTGTAGGCGCAGGGGGTTTGGCGGAGAGGATATTTCATGTTTCCATCCCAGGTTTCCCTTGGGATTGGCGAATTGACCCACAGCTTGACACCCCCGGTTACTTGACGAACGCTGTCGTTTGACTGGACGGCAACCAATTGATGCCAGATTGGCGTCCTGTCTTCCCGGTGCCGTGCACTAACGGAGAATCTTTTTATTAGGACCTGCCGCCTCGACGCCCAGCTTCTCCCCGCCGCCTCGGCGGCGGTTGAGGGCGCCGCGGCGAAGCCGGCGCAGACCGTATCAATCGCAACCATGCTCTGGGTTCAATCCGCACTCCAACAATCTGTCGTATTGCGCCTTGACCGTGCCGTAGCACTCGCAGGCGTTTTTCAGAAGACCTTTCGCATTGGTGATTTCAATGCGGCCTCGGTGATACTGGATGAATCCGGCCCGCTGGAGCGCATGGGCGACGAGCGACACGGCGTTGCGCCGCACGCCGATCATCCGAGCCAGGCATTCCTGCGTCAGCAAAAATGTGTCGCTTCCGGAAGAATCACGCATGCGCAGCAGCCATCCTGACAAGCGGGCTTTCGCGGTGTGATAAGCGACGCAGACCTCGGCCTGCTGGGTCTGGACAAAAATGATCCGCGCATGCCGTATGAGCGTGGTTCGAAAACCAACGCTCTGTTCGGCCGCCACACGCAGGTCCGAGAGCTCGATGAC
>JBEKGV010000383.1:0-7148 GCA_050012615.1 Acetobacteraceae bacterium
ATGCCCATGTTGCGCCGATAGGTGGGTACGCGCGTCACGTCGACGTTGTCCACGACCACTCGGCCGCCATCTGGCGCCAGCGTTCCGGCGATGACGCGCAACAGCGTGGTCTTGCCGCAGCCGCTCGGCCCCAGCAGCGAGAGGAACATGCCGCGACGAACCTGCAACGAGATGTCGGTGAGCGCCGACAGCCGGCCCCAGCTCTTGCCGATATGTTCCAGCGCCAGCCGCACATGGGTCATGCGCCCTTTAGTCCTCCAAGCAGGGTTTCCGGGTTCACCATACGCAGCATGCCGAGCAGGAACAAAATAGAAGGGATGAGCAGAATCGTGCTGATCGCGGCGGCAACCGAAAGATAGCCGTTGCCGAGCGAAAGATACGTCTGCACCGGCAATGTCACCGTTTCCGATCCATACACCATCAGCGTCAGCACGAAATCGTTATAGGACGCGAGAAACGAGAACAGCGCCGCCGCGACGATCCCCGGCAATGCCAGCGGCAGCGTCACCCGCCGGAACAGGCTGAGCGGGCCGCAGCCGAGCACGGCGCCTGCTTCCAGCAGCCGAGGGTCCAATCCCTCGAAGGTACTCACGAGCACCACCGCCGCGAACGGCGCCGCCAGGATGACGTGCGCGAGCGCGATGCCGACCGCGGTGTTGGTGAGATGAAGCGCGTAGAAGATGCGTGCCACACCGAGCGCGAAAGTTATCTCCGGAATCATGCGCGGAAACAGAATGGCGCCAATCAGGATTGACCTGAGCGGCAGCCGGTAGCGCGCGATCGCCCAGGCACCAGGGACGGTAATGGCAAGCGTGAACACGGTTGCCAGCAGCGCGATTTCGACGGTGTTGAGCAGGACGCTGACAAGATCAACCGTTTCCGCGGCCCAGACGAACCAGCGCAGTGTCCAGTGGGCCGGCAGCAACCGCGCGCCGAACCAATCGGCGCCGAACGCCTCCAGCAACACCATCGCCAGCGGCAGCGTAATGAACAGCACGAAAGACAACAGCAACCCGCCGCGCAACAAGGCGGCGCCCCTCATGCGAGGTGACGCGCGCGCCCGGCGCGTTGGTACGCAATCACCAGTCCGGCCTGGATGATGCCCATCACCACCGCCATGGCGCTCGCCAGCGGCCAGTCCAGAAACACGTTGGCCACGCGGTAGATCTTCACGCCGAGCGGTTGAAGATCGCCACCCGCGAGCAGCGGAACGCTGAATGCGCCAAAGCATTGCAGGAAGATCATCACGCCGCCCGCCCATAGGCTGCCGCGCAGCAACGGCAACAACACGCGGCGAAATACGACAAGCGGACTGGCGCCCATCACGCGCCCGGCTTCTTCCAGCGCGGGATCGATCGAGCCCAGCCCCGACATGATGACAAGCGCGCCATAGGGGAAGAACATCCAGACATAGAACAGGATCAGCCCGCGGATCGTGTAATCGATCATCAGAGGTTCGCGGATCAGGTGCATTCTCAGCAGGACAACATTGAACCAACCCGTGCGATCGTACAGGATGAGGAGGCCGAGGGCACCGACCAATGCGGGGATAGTGATCGGCAGCATCATCAGGAACTGCAGCGCGCGGCGGCCGAAGAACCGGCGGCGCAGGAAAAGCGCGAGCGGTAGGCTTAGCAAAATCGAAAGCAGCGTTGCCCAGAAGGCTAGCCACAGCGTCAACACCAACACACCAAGCCCGTCGCGGCTGCCGAGGAAAGACGCGTAGTTACCGAGCGTCCAGCCTGTTCCAGCCTCGGGCGTGACGCTTTCGGCGAGCGTGTAGGCGAGCGGATAGTAAAACGCGGCTGCCAGATACAGCAGCAACGGGCAAGCGAGCAGGCCGCCGATGAATATCTGCCGGAGGCGGGCCGGATTGACGCGGGCCGGAATGGACTCGATGCGCGCGCGGGGCGCCAAGACACTCACGACCCGATATATTCCATCCCATGCTTCTGGATGAAGGTGATCGCTTCCAGATTTGTCATGGTGATGCCGCGCGCCTGTGCCGTATCAACGGGGGCGATCTTCTCCCACACTTCCGCCGGGGCCTTCTTCCAGGCCTCGGTGCCGGGATACTGGTACATCGTCTCCAGCATATGCAGTTGCACCTCGTCCGACAGGAGGAGGTCGATTACCTTGTACGCGTCCGCTTTTTGCTGAGGCGTGTCGACGGCGGGCACCGCCAGATAGGAGTTCGACGAGCCGATGATGTTGATGTCGAGCGGCGTCGAGCGCGTGGTCGGTGGAAGCTGCCCTTGCTCGGCGCTCCACAGCGAATAGTCCTGCGCATACGAGGTCATCCACACCTGTTCGGTCTGGAACTGATGGAACATTACCGGCGGCTCGGAGGCAATCGGCAGGGCGAAGCAGCGGCTAAACTCGGTGAAACGTTCCAGGCCCTTCTTCCACTCCGGAGAATTCTGGATCTCGGCGAACGGCTTCTTGAAGTCCACGCCGCCGGCCGCGAGGAAGGCGTACATGACGGCACGTCCGCCACCCGAGCCAGAGTCGGTTCGCACCATGCCGATATGGCCCTTGAATTCTTCGCGCCGGTCGAACCATTCGCCCCAGGTCCTGGGGGGAGACTTTACGAACTGGGTGTTGTGGATCAGGCCGAATTGGGCGCGCCAGAACAAGAGCCCGGCGCCGTGGAGCGCGACCCCGCTATCGATTTCGTTGTATTCCTTCGGCACGAGTTTCTGGTTGGGGATTTCCTTCTCGCGCGCTGGATAGAGCGGTTCGAATTTGGTTCCCGCCGCTACCATATTGGCGAGGTCGAGATCCTTGAGGAACATGAACGAGAACCCCGGGTCGCCGTCGCGCCAGGACTGCATTTGCAATTGCAGCGGCGGGCCCGAGCCCACGGTGTACTTGATGTCGATGCCGGTCTTCTGGCTGATCGTCGGGATCAGGTACGTCTTCCAGAATACCTGGAAGTTCGCTCCCGAAACGGTGTCGACGACCGTGAGCGTGCTGGCCGCGCGCGAGGGTCTTGGCGCGAGCCCACTGGCGGCGAATGCGGCGAAGGTGCCGCCAAGCAGCCGGCGGCGCGAAGCGAATGGACGTGTGAGCACGTTCTTGCCTCCCTGGGTGCCCGTTTCTTGGGCGTTGTGAAATTGAATCGTAAGCGGCGCGCGCGGCTAAGGTCAATGCGGCACATAGGCCATTGGAGAGAACCACGGGCCCCGCTGGTTGGCGCGAATGGTCGCCGCCGCGGGCAGCCGGCGAACAGGTTGAACTGGCATTCCTCGATGGGCACGGTAGATCTTCTCGTAGACGAGACGATGAACATGTGCGACCGAATCGCCACTCTGGACAAGCGCGAGGCCATGCGGATCCCAACGCCATCAGATATTTACGGGCGACCGTCCTTCCTCGGCAATCCGCCGATCGCATATCCCGAGGCAAGCGCGGGACCCGGCGGCACATGGTTGCGCGCCACCGGCGCCGATCTCGGCCGGCTCGAACCGGGCACGTCAGTCGACTGTTGGACAGGCCCCATGGGGCTCCTTGTGTTCAACATGAACGGCGCGCGGCTATGAAGGCGCTGATCGCTGAATTTGTCAGGCGCTATGGCTGGCCGGCGCACGCCGCGGAACGCCCACTTTGCATTGGGCATCGCGGCGCCTGCGCCCATGCCAATGAGAACACTCTGGCCGCGTTCCAGGTCGCCGCGTGCCTTGGAGCTGACATGTGGGAACTCGACGCACGCCTCTCTCGCGACGGGGTCGTCATGGTCTGCCACGACGATGCGGCAATCGCCGCGGACGGCAGACGGATCACGTTTGCCGCGCACGATGCCGCGGATATCGCCCATGTACCGCTCGAGCGAGGCGGCGCCGTGCCAACCCTCCAAGAGGTGATTCGCCTCGCCATCAAGAGCGGCTGCGGCCTCTACGTCGAGGTCAAGGAACGAGCCGCCGCGCTGCCTACGCTGCGGCTTCTGTCGGCGAGCGCCGTCCCGTTCGCGGCAGTCGGGTCCTTCGACCACGACACCGTCCGTGACCTCGCCGCCGCCCGGCGGGAGCATTCGCGCTTTCCCATCTCGGTTCTTGTTCGCGTCGGCGAAGACCCATTCACGGTCGCCGCCGATACCGGAGCCGAGGTCGTCCATCTTTGCTGGGAGCGGGTGCCAGGTGCACCCGACCGCCTCGTCACGCCGGATTTTATCGCGCGCGCGGCGTGCGAACGCCTCCTCGTGGTGATCTGGCACGAGGAACGCCGCGCCGTTCTCGATCGGCTGGTTACACTTCCGGTCGTCGGCATCTGCACCGATAAGCCGGAGATGATGAACCGATATGAGCAGCATCCCGACTATCCCATTGAGGTCGTTTGCCACCGGGGCATGAACACAATCGCGCCCGAAAACACCTTGCACGCGGCCCGTCTCTGCTTCGACCAGGGGTTCCAGGTCGTCGAGCTTGACGTGCGCCGCACTGCCGATGGCGCGCTTGTCGTCATCCACGATGAAACTCTCGACCGAACGACTGATGGGGCGGGATCCGTCGCGGCACTGACAATCGCCGAGCTCGGCCGGCTTTCCGCCGGCATTCGCTTTGATGCCTTCTTCAAGGAAGAGCGCATCATGCCACTTTCAGCGTTCCTCGAAGCGGCAAACGCGGAAGGACAGCTCTACATCGAGATCAAGGATGCCGATCCGGCCGCGACGCTGGCTGAAGTCGAGCGCATGGGCATTCTGCCTCGGGTCTTTTTCCGGAGCACCGATGCAACACGGCTCGCCGCGCTACGCAGTCTCTCTGCCGATGTGCGGATCATGGTCGAGCGCGACAAATTCCCCATGATCCGAGACGCGATCGAGGCGCTCAGGCCGGCCATAGTCCAATTCAACTGGGCGCATGACGATCTCGAGGAGATTGGCGACTGCCATAAGGCTGGCATCGCCGCGATGGTGAAGTATTTTGGCGCCGATGCCGCCGTCTTCGAACGGATCATCCGCCTGAAGCCCGACATGATCAACATCGACCGGCCGGATGTCTTCCTCGCTGCATACGCGAAGGTCACCGGGAAGGCATTGGGCCGGTTGCTATTTAAGGCGGGGGTCCGTTGATCCGCCAGAAGGTCCGCTATCGTGAAGAGTTTCGGTGGCCAAGCGGCGTCCGAAACACTTAAAGATAGCGGAAAATCCGCATTAAAGTATTTCGCTGGCTGATTTCAACTCAACCGCCGGGTGAACATCCACGCCGCACCGCCAAGTGTGAACAATCCGATCACGCCAAGCGGCAGAAAATCCGAGCCCAATTGTGCGAAGCCGGCATCCTCCAGGAAAACCCTTTTTGTAAGGTCCAGGGCGTAGCGAAGTGGATTGATGACCATCACGGTCTGGAGGAAATCCGGCATGCTGCTGACCGGTGTCGCAAGCCCCGAGAGCAAGGCAAACGGCATCACCAGAAGGAATGCGTACAACATGGCCTGTTGCATGGTCTTCGAGATGGAGGACACGAACAGGCCAACGCCGACCGCGGCCATCAGGAATAGTCCGAGGCCGGAATAAAGCACGATGAAGGACCCGACAAAGGGAATGCGAAACCAAAACTGCGCGATCAGCAAAATGGTGGTCGCCTGACCCAGGCCGATGGCCATGTTGGGTATCGCCTTTCCCGCCATGATTTCGAACGGCCGGAACGGCGTGACCAGAAGCTGATCAAAGGTGCCTTGTTCGCGCTCGCGGGCGACGGACATTGCCGTCAGCATCAGCGTTCCCATCAAGGTCAGTGTGCCAATCAGGCTTGGGATCATGGTCCAGCGTGAATCCAGGTTGGGATTGAACCATGCGCGGGTGACGATCCGAAGCGACGGACCGGGTTGGCCCTGCCTGGCGCGCCAGTCGGCGTTGAAGTCGTCGACCACGGTCTCGACATAGCCCAGTGCGGTTCCGGCGGTGTTGGAGTTGCGCCCATCGGCGATGACCTGGATCGGTGCCGGTTCGCCGGCCAGCAGATGGCGTTCGAAATCCCGCGGGATCTGAATGACCAGAAGCGCGCGGCTGTCGTCGATCCAGGTTCCGATGTCGTCGATCCGGCGCAGATCGGCCTGACGATGAAAGATGGCGGATCCATCCAGACGGGCGAGCAAGGCGATCGAGGCCGGGCTGCGGTCCTGATCCAGCACCGCGTAGAAAGCGGAATTGAGGTCGAAGCTGGCGGCGTAACCGAACAGCAGGCACTGCAAGACCGGCGGCAGAAAAATGATGAAGCGGCTGCGCGGATCCTTCAGGACGGCGAGAAATTCCTTGCGGATCAGTGCGACGATGCGAAGCAACGAGGCGAGCATGTCGATGGCTCAGGAAAGCTGCTTGCGGGTCGCCCACCGCGTGGCCGCCAACAGAGCCGCGGCCATTACCCCCAGAACCGCCAGATTAAGCCAGACCACGCCGCCGATGTCACCGGCGAGATACAGGGTTTGCATCAGCGAGACCGCGTATCGGGCCGGCAGAACATAGGTAATCCACTGAATGACCACCGGCATGCTGCGTAAATCATAGAGGAAACCCGACAGCATCATCGCCGGCAGGAAGGTCAGTGTCATAACCAACTGGCTGGCGAGGAACTGGCTCTTGACCCATGTGGACACCAGCAGTCCGATCCCCAGAGCGACCAGAAGGTACACCGTCGCCGCGAGGCAGAGCAGGAAAAGCGACCCGCGGAGGGGCACATGGAACAGGAACTGGCCCGCCAGGACGCAGAGTACAAAGCCGATCGCTCCCAGCCCAAAGTACGGGACAATTTTGCTGACGAGAAACTCTCCCGGCAACATGGGCGTGACGAACAGCGCTTCGAGCGTTCCGCGTTCCCATTCCCGGGCGATTACCATGGCAGTGAGGAAGGCGCCGATGATGGTCATCACCATGACGATCAGGCCGGGAACGATAAAGTAACGACTGTTGTTGGTTTCGTTGAACCACATCCGGTCGACGACAATCACCGGCCCGGCTGAGGCACCGCCAGCCCGCGTCTCGCTCCATACAGCGACCGGTCCCTGGGCATACGCTTGCATGATCCGCGCCTGGTTCGAGTCCGTGCCATTGACCAGGATTTGCAGTTCCGCCCCATTAGACCGCAGGCGCCGGGTGAAATCGGACGGGATCAGCAAGGCTCCGTCCACCTTCCGGTCCATCACCAGGGTTGTCG